>JBJHCI010000102.1:0-6598 GCA_050485925.1 Maricaulaceae bacterium | reverse complement strand
GCTGGAGCGGGTGCGCACCCAGCTCAGGCGTTATGAGGCGTCAGAAGATGCGGTGCTGAATATCGGCCCTTACGTCTTCACGCCCGGCATGAAGCAGCTGGTCAATCAGGAGGGTAAGCGCATCCGCCTGACCGAGAAGGAAACCAGCATATTGAAATATCTCTACCGGGCAGGCGGTCAGCCGGTCGCCCGCGAGGAGCTGCTCGATCGGGTGTGGGGCTATCACCGCGAGGCCAATACCCACACGCTGGAAACCCATATCTACCGGCTGCGCCAGAAGATCGAGCCTGATCCGGGCCGGGCGCGCCTTTTGGTCACCGATACAGGCGGTTACCGCCTGCAGGCCTGAGCTGCGTCACATCGGGCGGCCGAGCTTCTCCACCAGCATGCGGCGCAGCTTGCGCATGCCACCGACCCAGCGGTCCCGGTCCTGTCCCTTGGTGGCGACATAGCCGGGCGTGTTGGCGTGTGTCATCACGAGGAAGCGTTTCTCTTCCATCGCCTTGAGCAGGATGCTGGCAACCTCGTCGGCCTCCAGATAGCCGCCCAGCCCCTGCGCGCCGCCTTCAATGCCCTGCACCAGCGGCGTGTTCACCCCTTCCGGGCATAGGCAATGCACATTCAAGCCATCATCACCGTGGGTGATGGCCAGGCACTCGGCAAAGGACACGGCCGCTGCCTTGGTCGCTGAGTAAGGTGCATCGCCGATCTGGGCGAGGAGGCCTGCAGCCGAGGCGGTGATCACGAAATGGCCCTGACGCGCGGCGATTTTCCGGGCGAGATGGCGTGCGGCAAAGACGCTTCCCATCACATTGACCTGCCAGCACACATTCCAGGCGGCATTGGGCGCATCGCCCGCGCCCCAACCCGGCCCGTCCGTGACGCCGAGCCCGGCATTGGAGATGTAGATATCGACCGGCCCGAGCGTGCGCTCGACCTTGTTGATGAAACGCGTGAGTGCGGCCTCGTTGGCGACATCCACCGCCTCCCCGAACCCGCCAAGCGCCGTGCCGGTGGCGGCTGCAGCCTGTGCATTGAGGTCGGCAATGGCCACCTTCGCGCCCCGCGCATGCAGGGCTTCGGCTACCGCCTTGCCGATCCCGCTCGCCCCGCCTGTGACGATGGCTGTCCTGCCGCTGAGATCCATACCTGCCTCCTCCGGTTTCCGATCGTGAGGGAGAGTAGAGGCGCAAAGCGGCCATGCAACTGGCAAGTGCGCTTGAAAAGCCGGGTTTACCAGTCTGCAACCTCTATGCTATATCACGTTTACTGAATCTGCTCAGTGGATATGTTCATGACAAATGAAGCCCGTCGGATCGAGGCGCTGCATGCTTGCGCGATCCTCGATACGGCTCCGCACCCCTATTTTGACAGCCTGACGCGGGCCGCTGCGCTGGCGCTGCGCACACCGATCGCGCTCATCTCGCTGATCGACACCGACCGCCAATGGTTCAAGTCGGCCATGGGGGTTGCTATACGCGAAACGCCGCGCTCCATCTCCTTTTGCAGTCACACGATCGAGGGCTTCGAGCCGATGGTGGTTGAGGATACATGGCTCGACAGCCGCTTTGCCGATAACCCTCTGGTGGCGGGCAAGCCATATATCCGCTTCTATGCTGGCGCGCCGCTCATTGATCCGGAAGGGTTTGCGCTGGGAACGCTGTGCGTTCTCGATTACAGCCCACGCCGCTTAGGGCTGGATCAGGTGCGCCTTCTGGGTCATCTGGCAGATGCGGTGATGTACGCGGTGAGTGCGCACAGCCAGTCCCTGGAGCTGCGCCGCATGGCACGCAAGCTCGAAGCGATGCACCAGATTGATGAAGACGCCGATCGCGTGCGTGCCGCCGGCTGACACATCGCAATCAAGCCGCGTCGGACACCGTGGCGCGGACAATCGCGCTGACGATCAGCAGCGTGGCTTCATATTCCTCCATGGTATGCGGCTTGCGCACGCTGGAGGCGACGTTGGAATACTGGCTGGAGGCTGGCCCGAGGCGGGATATGTCACCGGAAAAAACGATGACCGGGATGGTCTTGAGATCAGGCGATTCCAGCAGCCGCTCCAGCATCCAGATGCCGTCCTCGCCGGGTAGACGCAGATCCAACACGATGCAGTCCGGCAGGAGGCTTGCGCCGCTGGCGTGAAGCGCCACCATGGCGTCCTCTCCGCTCGTCGCTCTCTCCATGTGCGCCTCGCGTACGTGCTTTTGCACCATGCGCGCAAACAGGGCGGCCTCGGTATCATCATCCTCCACGAGCAGGATGCGCGGTGTTGCGTCACCGTCCGCCATATTGCCTCCAGGCTCATATCCCTCAAGGAGGGTAAGGCCGTAATGGCGAACGGAGCAATGTTTTTCGAAAAATGTCCCTGGTGTCCCCGGCTGGATTCGAACCAGCGGCCCTCAGATTAGGAATCTGATGCTCTATCCTGCTGAGCTACGGGGACACGCGCAGGCCGGACCATAGCCAAAGCCCGCGGCGCTGTCATGAGGCAGTGTCGGCCTGCGCCGGAACGCATTTGCGGCGCTCGGCGCTGTCACGAAAGCGATATCACTTCGCAACTGCGCTGACATCAAATCATCACCAAGACTTCATCGGTCTGTGACCGGCCTGTCACCGCTTCGCGGTCTAACCGGGCCCCGAGCCGGATGCGTGTGCGCAGACCGGCGCTCGGTCGTTTTTCAGGGGACACTTCAGATGAAAATCCGTAGTCAACGCCTTCTGGGCGTATGCGGCCTCGTGCTCGCTATTGGCTTCAGCGCTCTCGGCGGCGAGGCGCTTGCCCAACATCAATTGACCGGCCGCGTGGTCGACGAGCGGGGCAATGCGCTGCCTGGCGCGCGCGTTTCGGTACCGGCGCTTGGCCTGTCCACCTCCACCAACCGCCAGGGCGAGTTCTCCTTCTCGTCTGTGCCCGCAGGTGAAGCCCACCTGGAAGTGAGCTATCTCGGCCTGCCGACCGGCACGCGCGGCGTGAATGTGTCTGCGACCGAAGCCAATGTGATCACCTTCACACTCGCCGATACCGGCGCCGGCATGGACCGGATCGTCATCACCGGCGCGATCCTTGACGGCACGGCACGCGCCCTGAACCAGCAGCGCACCAATGATGCCACCACCAACATCGTGTCGGCGGACGCCATTGGCCGCTTCCCCGACGCCAATATCGCCGAGGCGCTGCAGCGCGTGCCGGGCTTTGCCGTGGCGCGTGATCAGGGCGAAGGCCGCTTCATCAATCTGCGCGGCGCGCCCAGCGAGTTCACCGCCATCTCGGTGGACGGCGCGGCCATCGCTTCACCGGACGCGACCACGCGCGCTGTGGATCTCGACACCATTCCCTCCGACGTCGTGAACGCGATCGAGGTATCCAAGACCCTCCTGCCGTTCCAGGATGCCGACTCCATTGCCGGTTCGGTCAATCTCGTCACCCGATCGCCGTTTGATCGCGGTGGTTTCAGCCTGCGCCTGCAGGGCGGTGCCAGCATCAACGAGATCGGTTCGACTAATGACTATCGCTTGTCCGGCGTGATCTCGAATACGTTTGGCCCCAATGAGCGTTTTGGCGCGCTCTTCTCGGCCAGCTATTCGTACACCGACCGTCAGGTCCACAACATGGAAGCCAATTGGGATGTGGCGACCGTGGGCGGCCAGGACGTGTTCTTTGTGGATGAATTTGTCTGGAAGGATTACGACACCCGCCGTACGCGCCAGGCCTATACCGGGGCGCTGGAATTTCGGCCTGACGACTCCACCCGCTATTTCCTGCGCGGCAACTGGTCCCGCTTCGAGGACGATGAATACCGCAACCAGCTGATCCTCGACCTGAGCGCCGGGACGCTACAGCCGGGCTTCACCGACACCTCGGCGACCTGGACCGATGCCCGCATCGAGAAAGAGCTGCGTCACCGCACCGTGACCAACACGATCTGGAACATCCAGGCTGGCGGCGAGCATGATTTTGGCCGCACCCGGCTTGACTATCAGGTGTCCTATAACGAGTCCGAGCAGACCTATCCCCAGCGCGACCAGCTCCTGTTCCGCTCCAGCCTGCGCCCGACGGTGTCCTACAACTATACAAGCGCGGACGAGCCGGCGGTCAGCCTGTTCCAGACCAATGAGCACCTGAATTTCGGCGCCTTCAGCTTCCGCCGCCTCGACCAGCGGTTTGAAGTCAACGACACCCGTGAGTGGGCCGTGCGCGCCAATGTGATCCGCGACGGCTCGCTGTTCGGCAACAATGCCGAGCACCGCTTCGGCGCGGCCCTGCGCTGGCGTGAAGCCGAGCGTGATGACGAACGCTGGCGCAGCCCGACGACGGCCGCCTTCGGCCCGGCCCAGACGCTGACCCAGCTCCAGCCCGGCGAAACATCGCAGAACTTCATCTACAATCTGGGCTTCAAGATCGATGAAAGCCTGGCTGACGCCTACTTCGCCTCCATGCGCGGCACGGTGTATGGCAATCCGGTCTACCGCCGTATGCCGACCTCCGTCGAGAGCGACTATACGGTCGAGGAAAACGTCTACGCCGCCTACGGCATGAGCCGGGTGTCGCTGACCAATACAGACGTGACGTTCGGCCTGCGTGTCGAGCACACCGAGTTCAACTCGACCGCCAACCGCATCAACACCTCGACCGGCGTGGTCACTCCGATTTCCAACAGCCGTGATTACACCAACTGGTTCCCGAACCTGACCGTGCGTCATGAGTTCAACGACAACATGATCGGCCGCTTCGCCCTGACCCGCGCCATTGCCCGTCCGAACTATCCTGACGTGGTGGCTCGTGTGAGCGCTGGCGATACGCCGCCCCTCACCGTGAACCGCGGCAATCCCGATCTGCGTCCCACCCTGTCGAACAATTTCGATGCGGGTCTGGAATACTATATCCAGCCTCTTGGCCTGATCGCGATCAACGCCTTCTACAAGGACCTGGAGAATTACGAGTTCACCCTGCGCACACCGAACCAGGTGTTCGAGGGCCAGCCGGCGACCTTCGTCCAGGCCGAGAACGCTCCTGACGGCTATATCCGCGGCGTGGAACTCACCTGGCAGCAATCCTTCAGTTTCCTGCCGGGCCTGCTGAGCTATACGGGCATCTTTGCCAATGCCACCTTCACGGACTCCGAAATGGATATCGGCCGGACCGTGGGCGGGCGTTCGAAATTCCCGCTGCAAGGGCAGTCTGACCAGACGTATAACGTGGCGCTGTTCTTCGAGACGGACCGCTTTAATGCCCGTCTGTCGTGGAATGACCGCTCGGACTATCTTGATGGTATCAACGCCGAAGACAGCGCGTTTGATCTTTATTGGGAAGGGCGTTCGCAGCTCGACTTCACGGCGTCCTTCGAGGTCAACGACCAGTTTGAAGTCTTCTTCGAAGCCAAGAACCTGACCGACTCCGAAGGTGTCCGCTACTACGGTGCCCGCAGCCGCGTGTATGAGCGCGAGCGCTTCGGCTACACCCTGTTTGGCGGTCTGCGCTTCAACTTCTAGGCCATATAGCCTGAGTGCCTAAAAAGGGGCGTGGGGGAAACCTCGCGCCCTTTCTTTTTCGCGCGCGGCGCGGAGTAACCGGCTCGTGACTGGCGCGAAGCGGGGCAAGCAGGTATCAAGGTGTCATGCGCGCGCTTGTAGCAGCCCTGATCATGCTTGGCCTTGCCGTTACCGGCTCGGCCAATTGCGCGCTTGCCATACCAGTTGCTGAGGCGGCCGAAACGGCGTCTCACGCGTCAGCGGCAGGTCAGCCGCCCTGTCACGAACCGGTGCCGGTGTCTCATGACAGCCTGCATCCCGCCCTGCATGGTGACGAGGCCTGTCAGGGCGGTGCGGCGTGCATTGATTGCGCGCTGGCGTCCGGGCTCTCGGTGGATGCCGCTTTCCTTGACGGTGTCGCCTTGCACGGCGCACCGCGCCTGTTCGCCGTGAAGACGGCTCTCTCTCGCGCGCCTGCCCACGACCCGCCCCCTCCCCGGGCTTGATCCTGC
This sequence comes from Maricaulaceae bacterium, assembly GCA_050485925.1. Classification (GTDB taxonomy): domain Bacteria; phylum Pseudomonadota; class Alphaproteobacteria; order Caulobacterales; family Maricaulaceae; genus Glycocaulis. The sequence goes on along the minus strand of JBJHCI010000102.1, from coordinate 614 downwards.
TTCCTGATTTTGCGTGTGGCCTGTCCGCGCGCAGTGGAGAGGATCAAGAAGGGAAGGAAACCCCTTGAGAGCATATATTTTTGCAGGCGCATTGCTGGCGCTTGCACACGGCGGCATCGCCGATGCCCGTCCGGTATCGTATGAAGGTGGCTCAACGCTCATCGTGGAACATGACCGCGATATGAGCGCCATCTGGGCGCACTACACGCCCCATCACCGCTATTCGATCGGCTATCGCGGGGAGTGGCACCGTGAGGACGATCACGCCTTTCACGGGGCGCAACTCACCTGGCTCGCCAATCGCTGGTTCGGTGCGGACTATCAGGCGAATATCTATCTGTCCGGTGCGGCGGGCCTGGCCTATGGCGTGGATGGTAACCCGGCCGGTACAGGTGCGGCCGGCTCGCTGGGGCTGATGGCTGATTGGGAGACACGCCGCTGGTTTGTCTCCTATATGGCCAGAGGCTTTGCCGGCGAAACGGTTGGCGAAAAGGCCATGCAGTCAGCACGGCTCGGTGTTGCGCCCTATGTGGCCAATTACGGCGCGCTTCACACCTGGCTGATGGTGCAGGTGGAGCACAGCCCTGAAGCAGAAAACCCGGTCGGCGTCACAC
>JBJHCI010000101.1:0-6610 GCA_050485925.1 Maricaulaceae bacterium | reverse complement strand
ATTTGCCGCCGCCAAGCGCGCGCCGAACCCGCTGCTCCTGACCGGAGCGGGCTCCAGCTCCGCCTCCTCGGCAAAGGCCGGCTCTTCCTGACCGAGCAGGCGCGCCTCTACGGCGGAGGCGTCAAGAAACGGGTCAGCCGGGGTCGACAAATCCCCGTCCAGGAACTCGTCACCTGCGTCAAACCCGTCATCCTCGAAGCGCTTTGCCTGTGTCATTATCTTTTCCGGGGCTGGAGAGCCCGTCCCGCTAGCGATATTCTCGTTAGTCCACCGCGCGGCTGACCGTGCCGCTTTCACCCGCATCACGCTGGCTGGCCGTACCTTCGCCCCGGCGCCAGCGCTCGATCACCGTCTGACGGCGCGCCGTATCCGGATCGTCAAACGTGCGTGGCGTCACCAGATCGCGCGGATCAGCCACCATTGCCGCCATGTTCTGGGCCGTGGCGCAGCCGAGCCCGCCCCAACCGCTGCCGGACGAGGCATTGCGCACATCGCTCCACCGGTTGTCGCACTGCGGTGCGACGGCCCGGTAGCGTGTGAAGGAGAAGATGACGGGCGCCTGGGCGTAGCCGCCCGCCTCATAGGCTCCACCTGCAATCTGACGCCAGCTCAGTCCATGGCTGTAGAGCGCCGCGCGCACATCAGCAATCGCCCCGATCGCCGCTTCGGCATTGCCGGCATTCTGCGGATAGGAGATCACGAACGGGCCGTGCCCGCGCGCCTTGTACTCGCCCGCCAACGCCTCGATCAGTTCCAGCTGGGCCCAGTTCAGACCATTATCGCGTGGGTCGACATTCATCTCGACGCGCAGAGTTTCAGGCGCCGCGCTGGCACGCGGCAGATCGCCCGGCGCGGATGCGCACGCGGAAAGGAAAGCCAGGCTCCAAAGCAGGATGAGAACGGGTCTTGCCATATCGGTCCTACTCCACACTGAAGCCTACCGGGCCTGACCATCCCCGGCCGTCGACATCGGCTCCGGGCGCGGCATAAACGCGGTTCAGACGGCCCAGGAACACGCCCGCCGCCATGGATGCGGCCTGAAAGCCTTCCCCGGGGGTAGCGAGCGCACGCGGATCGGCAGGATCGACGAGATAGGGTGTCACCATGATCACCAGCTCGGTCTCGCTATTGGCGAAATCGCGCGAGCGGAAGAGCGCGCCAAGCACTGGCAGGCGCTGCACGCCCGGCACGGCGTCCATGGCCTGCCGGGTCTCCTCCTTGATCAGTCCCGCGATTACGAGACTGCCGCCGGACGGTAGTTCCACCGTCGTTTCGGCGCGGTTCACGCTCAGCGAGGGAATGGTCAGCGCAGGCACCCCGCCAACGACATTGCCGTCCAGGTCTGTCTGCACGCTGCCCCCCAGCGTGATGGCACCCTGATTGGACAGTTCCGACACCTCGGTGGATATACGCAGCGAGATGCGCCCCTCCGACAGGACCATGGGCGTGAAACCCAGCCCTACCCCGAAGGGCTTGTATTCGATGGTCACATTGCCGTCGCGATCACGGCCAACCGGCACCGGAAACTCGCCGCCCGCCAGGAAATTCGCCGACTCCCCGGAAATCGCACTCAGATTGGGTTCGGCCAATGTACGCACGAGGCCGATGCGTTCCAGCGCCGCCAGCGTCACACCAAGGCGGGTGTTCGGGCCGAGCGCATTGAGCAGATCCGCGCGCGCTGTAAGCCCGCCAAGCGCGCTGCCGGCCAGGCCGAACGCATTATCGGTCTCGATCCGGTTCACCGTCGGACTGGCGGTGTTCAGATTGGCATTGAGATTAACGCCAAGCTGACGCACGAGCGTGCGCTGCATCTCCACGATACGCACTTGCAGCAATACCTGGTCACGCCCTTCCACGGTGAGAAGGCTGATCACCTGATCGGGATCGTCGGCCCAGCGGCGCGCGACCTGGAGTGCGGTATCAGCCGCGCTTGCCGAAGGCACGGTGCCCGACAGAACGATATTGGCATTCATGGATTCCGCGTTGATCCGGGCACCGGGCACGAAACGCGCGAGCGCCTCGGTCAACCCGTCCATATCGCGCTCAACACGCACCGCCAGATCAAGGATCAGCGCACCGTCCGCGTCGAAAAAGAAGACATTCGTCCGGCCCACACCTTGCCCAAGCAGCACGGCACGTCTGGGGGTGCGCACAACGGCATCAGCCACGTCGGGATTGGCCACCATCACATCGGCCGCGTCCACAGGCAGGTGGATGACGGCAGCCTGACCCAACGGCAGGGCCAGCCGCTCCGACACCGGCCCATCGCCCGGCTGGCGGATCGTAACCTGCAGCGTATTGGTCCGCTCCACACCCTGCCCCTGCGCAAGCGAAACGCCCGGCAGGGCCGGTAGCGCAAGGGCGCAGGCAGCAGCAAGGGCCAGGAGCGTACGCATCAGATCAATCCCCCTGCCCGCCAAGCGCCACACGCTGCTCGCGCCCGTAACGGAAAACGCGCACCACGCGTTGGCCATTGATCTCGTCGTCATCTGCAACTGCGCGGGTCTGGTCAGCGTCGGCCAGGCTGCGCAGCGACAGCGTCAGCGTCCCCTGCGCCATGGCCTGCGCGGCATTACGCGCCTGCCCCGGCGTCAACTCCAGCGTGGCGGTGGAGCCCACCACGGCACCCGAGCCATCTTCGGCATAGGTCTGGTCGATGGCCAGCACGCGGACATTCTCCAAAAGGACGTTGGAGCTGAACACGCCGCCTTGCCCTGAGCTCGTCACGATCACGTCCACCCGGTCATTAGGCAGGATGAAGCCCCCCGCGCCGGCCCGCGCCGAAGTCGGAACGGCTACAGCACGCATTCCCGGCCCGATCACGGCGGCCATGAATCCGCTCTGGCCGGGCATGACCAAGCGGCGCTCGGTGACAGGCTCGCCTTGTACAAGAGCGGCACGCACCACCGCCCCGGCAAACCGGTTCAGCGCATCGCCGTCTACTGATTCGCGGATATAGGCTGGAGACACGGCCTCCTCCGGCCAGGGTTGCCAGTACAGATCGGCCGGCGCGACCCGTTGGCCCATGGCGAGGTCGTTGCGCGCGGCGAGCACACGTACCGTCGGCGCAGCAGGCGCAGGGGCCTCGGCTACCGGACGCTCGACAACGCGCGGCTGCATCGCACTGCGCACGAAAAAGGCCGCCACCACCGCAGCGAGCGCGGCAGCAATCAGTATGCTATGCGGGTAGCGTTCATGACTTGTGTGATATCCCCGGCGCGAAACGTCAGATTTCCCCGTGATCTCACCGGGAAAACCTCAAGGCCGCGTTAATACTCCCGCGCTGAATGTGTCCCGCGCAGGGAATGTGCCAGTTCGGTCACTGGGACGTTAACGCCGCGAGGAGCGCCTGGGCCCTGCCGACCTTCGGGTTCCCCGGGGGCAACACCGGCTAGAGCGTCAGGCCTGCCATAAGCGGGCTGTAGGGCAGCGCCCAGAACGCACCTGCGGCTATCGCAACGCCATAGGGAACGGGCGCACCCTCGGCCAGCGGCCCCGTAGCAATCCAGCCTGGGCGGACGGGCAGTGCCGGCGCAACCCTGCGCGCAAGGAGAAGGCCCAACGCCAGAGCGCCGCCACTGATCATCGCCAGAAGCAAAAAACTGAGCACGGAAGGCCAGCCGAACCAGAGCGCTGCCGCCGCCATCAGCTTGGCATCACCACCACCGAGCCAGCCGGGCATCCACAGCGCGATGGTGAGCAGGAGCACACCCATACCGGCCGCCAGGCTCAGCCCGGCATCTGTCCAGCCCAGCCCTGAAAACGGCGCGTAGAAACACCAGAGGGCTATCAGGGCAGCGGGTATCCAGTTGGAGATGGTGTAGCGGCGCACATCCTCGATCGCTGCGAGCAGGATCAGCATCAGCGCGGCGCTCACACAGGCAAAGACAAGCATCGTATCCCCATACTTCCGGCAGCGGAGGCGGGCAGGAAAACACGGGCGGCTTAATATTGGGTGGAGACAGCCCTCAGCCCCGCCCGCGACCGCGATTATTGCCGCTGGTGGCATCATGCGCCGGCTGAGCCGCTTGCGGGGGCAGGCCGTTGGGCGGGCCGTTTCCGCCACCGTTACCGCCGTTCTGGGCACCCCCTGCACCACCGCCCTGAGACGCCTGACCTGCCTGTGCAGGCGGGCTTTCCATGGCGACGAACGGGCTGCGCCGGGGACGCATGTAAACGGTCTCGGTGAAGGTGAAGCTCCCGAACTTGACGCCCGTAAACGGGGTTTCGTACGGATAGCTCGCTTCCACCACGATCACGCCGCCATCGGGCAGGAGTACACCGGCGGGTACGCTCGGCACGTCGCCGGGGCCGCGCGGGGCCATGCCTCGCCCTTCGCTCCATTCCACCAGCGCCACGCCGTTTCCGTCGGCTCTCACCGACGTGATCCGCATGGCCAGCGGATCAGCCGCGAAAGGCTGAACAAGCGCCTGCCCCGCCTGAAAAATGTCTTCGATCATGCCGGCATCGACGGTTTCGGCCTGGGCGACGAGGTCAGCAACCATGCTCGCCGAACTGGTCAGCTTGCGGTCCGCCGACAGCGCAAGCGTCACATGTACCGAGCCAAAATAAAGCAGGATCAGCAGGGGTGCGATCAGCGCGAACTCGACCGCCGATACGCCCCGGCGGTCACCCCTCAACATCGCAAGGCGGTTCCGGAAATTCATCACGCGCCTTCCTCGAATGGTTCGTTACGGAAGGCGATGGTGGCGGTCAGCAGGCGTTTATTGCCTGCCATGTTGGCCAGCCCGATGCCAAAACCCGGCACAACCAGCTGCCATTCATAGAAGACCCGCACCATTACGATGTCACCGGCATTGCCGGGCGTGAAAGAGAAATCGTCCCCATTAACCTGGCCGTCGCTCCCTATGGGTAGGCCCGGCGCGCCGCCGAAACTGCCCAAAGTGCGCGCGTCGATCTGCAGGCGCTGACAATCCAGAATGCCCGCCGTGCGGCCGCACAGGCCGTCGCGGAACGCGTCTGCCGAGCCACCTGAAACCTGCACCTGCCCGGTTCTTATCTCCCGCGCCGCCTGGGTCAGCCCGTTTTCCAGCATGATGCTGGCAAAGAAGACGAGCGCGGTTTCCATGACAGCCGCCATCAGGGCGAAAAACGGGAGGGCCACAAAGGCGAACTCCACCGCCGTGGCGCCCTTCCGGTCACGCCGCAGGCGCTTTTCCAACCGCCGCAAACGATGATAGCTGAACAGCAAGATGGCCATCCCCGGTTAATCCTGACACCGACCGAGGATCGCACAGCGCGCTTAAATGCACGTGAAAGAACGTGGTTTGCGAAGAGTTAATTACCTGCTTCGCCGGCCGAAACCCGGTTGGACTGCTGCTGGGCCACGGCGCTGAACCAGCCCGTCTCATCGCCGATCACCGGCACGGCCTGGCATTCGGGCGTGCAAACATAGGAATTGCGCTCAGTATTGCGGAAAACCTGAACCTGACCGCGCGTTGATGCGGTAACGGCGAGATCCGAAGTGTAGAGTACTCGGCCATTACCATCGAGCGCGATGAGATTGGTGCGGCCATAAACACGGCCCGTCACAAAGATGGTGCGTGCATCATACAGCATCACATCGGCGATGTGGGGATTGCCCACCACGATGGCCGCCGCGTCGCCCGGCAGACGAATAAGCGCGGCATGGTCAGCAGGCACCTCGAACGGGCGCGCGTGAGCCACGCCCGCACTGGCGAGGACAACGAGGCTGGCAAGCAGGGGCGCAAAACGCTTCATGACCGGCTCTTGGAGAAGGAAAATACCTGCGCCAAGCATCCGGCCAGCGGATGAAGGAAGTCTAAACGTCTTCCGCTGCATCCATGAGGCGGAAGACCATTTCACACGCCAGAAGATCACGCTTGCGGTTGGCAGCGGCCTCTAAAGCCTCCGCATCCTCGCCCCAGCGCTCGGCCTGATAGGTCTCGTCGATGCGGGAAAGGGCAAAGGCGTCCTCGCCCGCCAACTCACCTTCCAGCAGGGCAAAGCCCAGAACAGCCGATCCGAGGATCGGCACTGCACTGGTCAGCCCGGTCAGCCGCCAGTCATCGAGCGCCAGCGCGCGGGCCTTCATCGCAGAGAGCGAGTCATCAGGCTGCTCCAGCGCCAGAATGGTGGCGGCACGGTTCAGCGGCGCATCGAGCGCGTTGGCCGACCAGTCAAGCCATTCGTCCCACGCTTCGCTCTGGCGGGCGGCAAGCTCGCTATCCTCGCTGCGATGGCAGAGGAGATCGGTCTGCGCGTATTTCGCGACTTCCGCTGCTGCCGCATCGCGAGCCGAGCCGATCCGGTCCAGCACGACATGAGCAAGCCGGGTGAGCGGCATGGTGAAGGGATCGATATGGGTGGTCTGGGCTTCCCACTCGGCGGCGATGGCCTCGGCGAGCGCCTCCACCGGAGCCCCCAGGGCCTTGCCAGCCGGTGTCTTCACCGCCCGGCCATCCAGAAACACGCCCCAGCCTTCACCGGAGGGCGCGATCGCCGTTTCCGCATAAAACCGCTTTGGCAGAGGCCGGTTTTCCGCCTTCGCCTTGGACATGCTCATGGGATCATCCTTCCCTCACCGGACGCGAATCCCGCCAACGCCAGATTGAGGCTGTCATAACTG
>JBJHCI010000100.1:0-6620 GCA_050485925.1 Maricaulaceae bacterium | reverse complement strand
CTCCATCAACGCCATGCACTATATGCGCGGCGCGTGGGACAATTACGACGAGTGGGAAAAGGCTTACGGCGCGAAGGGCTGGGGCCGCGAGGCGGCGCTGGAGGCCTTCAAGCGGGTGGAGAACAACGAGAACCATGGCGCGCCCTGGCACGGCAAAGGCGGGCCGCTGAACGTCAAATCCATCTCGCCGCTCAATCCCCTGACCGAGCTTTATTATGAGGCGTGCCGCCGCCGGCAGATGAGCTGGAATGATGATTTCAACGGCGAGAAACAGGAAGGCTTCGGCGTCTATCAGGTGACCCAGAAGGGCGGCAAGCGCTGCTCAGCCGCTGACGCCTTCCTGAAACCCGCCATGACCCGGCCAAACCTCACAATCATCACGGGCGCGCTCGTCCGGAAAGTGATCATCGAGGAGGGCCAGGCCACCGGCATCGAGATCGAGGTCGCAAGCGAGATTCGCCCCCTCACCGCCCGGAAAGAAGTGATCCTCTGCGGCGGCGCGATCAATTCGCCCCAGCTCTTGATGCTCTCCGGGATCGGTCCGGCGGATCATCTGCGTGAGCATGGCATTGCGGTCGAAGCCGACCTGCCGGGCGTCGGCGCGAACATGCAGGACCATCTCGACATCATGGCCCGCGCCTCCACCCGGTCAGCCAGATCCATCGGCTATTCGCTGAAGAAATTCCCGGCGACCGCCCGCGACGTGCTGCAATGGGCGATCACCGGCACCGGTAATTTCACCGTCAATCCGGTGCAGGGCTGCGGGTTTGTAAAATCCAGCCGGGCGAAGGATCTGCCCGACATCCAGCTTGTCTTCATTCCGGCGCGCGGCTCCCCCCATGGCCGCGAAACCATGACCGGGCACGGCATGATGATCCATGCCTGCCATCTCTACCCGCAAAGCCGCGGGAGCTTGCGCCTGGCCAGCGCCGACCCGGCCGATCCCATCCTCATCGACCCCAATTACATGGATCATGAAGAGGATGTGGAGGTGATGACCGATTGCCTGGAGATCGCCCGCGACATCCTCTTGAGCGATGCGTTTGATGGCGAGTTCGAGGAGCTGGAACTGCCCGCCAAAGCCGACGGCACACGCGCGGAACTTCTCGATCATGTGCGCGCCAACGCCGAAACGCTCTACCATCCCACCTCCACCTGCGCGATGGGTTCCGGAGAGCTGGCCGTCACCGACCCCGAATGCCGGGTGCGCGGCGTGAAGGGCCTTCGCGTTGTCGATGCTTCCGTGATGCCGCGCGTAGTGGGTGGCAACACCAATGCGCCGACTATGATGATCGCCACCCGCGCCGCCGACATGATCCTGTCCGCCTGAAAGGAACCAAAGCCATGAGCGATGTAGATGCCCGCCAGATCGAGCGTATGAAATCGGTCTTCGCCGCGCAGAAAGCCGCTTTCACGGCCAGCAAGATGCGCCCGCTTTCCGAGCGCGCATCGGACATCGCCAAGATCGAGACACTGGCCAAGGAAAAGGCGGAGGCCTTCTGCGATGCGGTCAGTGCCGATTATGGCCGCCGCTCCGCCGCCGAGACCCAGATCGCCGAGATCGGCTTCACTATCGCCACCGCCAAGCACGCCCGCAAGCACCTGAAAAGCTGGGCGAAAGACCGCTCGGTTCCCGTACCGATGACGCTGGCGCCGGGCAAGGCCTATATCCGCCGCGAGCCCAAGGGCGTGGTGGGCATAGTTTCACCCTGGAACTACCCGATCCAGCTCGCGCTCGCCCCTCTGGTGCCTGCGCTCGCCGCCGGGTGCCGGGTGATGATCAAGCCGTCCGAATACACGCCGCGCGTCGCCGACATGCTCAAAGTGACGCTGGGCGAACTTTTCTCCGAAGACCATGTCGCCGTCATCACTGGCGGGCCGGAAGTCGGCCAGGCCTTCTGTGACCTGCCCTTCGACCACCTCTTCTACACAGGCTCCACCCATGTGGGCCGGTTGGTGGCACAGGCGGCAGCGAAGAACCTCACGCCCGTCACGCTGGAGCTGGGCGGCAAGTCGCCCACCGTCATCGCGCCCGATTTCGACGTGGAAGAGGCCGCCAAGACGATTGCCTGGGGCAAGTATTTCAATGCCGGCCAGACCTGTGTCGCGCCGGACTATGTGCTGACCCCGAAGGGCAGCGAGAGCCAGCTGGCCGACGCCATCATCGCCAATGCGCAGAAATTCTGGCCCGAGCCGGACAGCAATGGCGATTATACCGGCATCGTGTCGGAACGTCATTACAAGCGCATTGCCGACATGGTGGAAGAAGCCCGTGCAGGCGGCGCGGATATCCGCCAGTCTGCAGCTCCGACGGGCAGCAATCATCACGCCTACCCGCCCACCGTCGTGCTCAACCCGCCTGCGGATTCAAAACTGATGACCGAAGAGATTTTCGGGCCCGTATTGCCCGTGCTCGGCCATGACGGCCTCGATGAGGCCGCGCGCTTCATCAGTGAGCGCGACCGGCCTCTGGCGCTTTATGTCTATACAAAATCGAAGGCCACCGCGCGCAGCTTCCTCGATAGGACGATGTCAGGCGGTGTTGGCGTCAACGTGCCCATGCTGCATCTTTCGGTCGAAGACCTGCCCTTTGGCGGCACCGGCGCTTCGGGGTATGGTGCCTATCATGGCGAGGATGGCTACCGCACATTCTGTCATGAGCGCAGCGTATTCCATGCCCCCGTATGGCACCCGATCCGCCTGATGGCACCGCCATACGGAAAGCTGTTCAACTTCTTCAAAAAACTGCAGGCGGGCTGATCCCGCCAGAAGCGCGAGGGGAAACAGATGCTCAAATGGGTAGTGCGCGGCGGGCTCGGCCTTCTCGCGCTTTTCGTGCTGGCCGCGCTCATCACCGGCGCCTGGGCAGGGTGGCGCTTTACCAGCTCACAGCCACGCATCGAAGGCAGTGTCTCGCTAACCGGGATCGCCGCGCCCGTGCGTGTGGTGCGCGACCGGCACGGCGTGGCCCATATTTTCGGCGAAAACGACGAGGACATGTTCTTCGCGCTCGGCTACACCCATGCCTCTGAACGCTTTTTCCAGATGGACACGATGCGCCGCAGCGCGCAGGGTCGCCTCTCCGAACTCTTTGGCGAGGTGGCGATCCGCTCTGATGTGCGCGCGCGTACCTATGGCTTCCCCGAAGTCACCCGCCATATCATCGCCAATCTCTCCACCGAGACCCGCATCGCTATCGAGGCCTATGTCTCAGGCGTGAATGCACGGCTGGAGGAGGGCAATTACGCGCCGGAATATTTGCTCCTGCGTACCCGGCCCGAGCCGTGGACGCTGATCGATTCTGCTTCCGTTGTTGTGGTTATGGCAGATGATCTCGCCGCAGGGGAGTGGGAAGATCGAGAACGCGCCCGTGCCGGGCTCGTGCTGGATGACGGCCAGATCGCGCAATTCCTTGCCGGCTTTCCCGACTGGGCCCCTACCACACTGAAAGATGAGGACGTCTCGCGCGCCTTTGGTGCCATCCGCAGCCAGTCCCTACCGCCGCCGGCCGCCGGCACCCAGCCCGATAACGAGCCCGGCTCCAATGCCTGGGTGGTATCGGCAGAGCGCACCGAGACCGGCGCGCCGCTGCTCGCCAATGATCCCCATCTTGGCCTTTCCGCCCCTTCCATCTGGTATTTTGCCCGGCTGAACCTCTCCTCCGGGCCGGTGCTGGGCGCGACCCTGCCGGGCACGCCCTTCGTAACGCTGGGCCGCAATGCCCATGGCGCATGGGGCTTTACCAATACCGGCTTTAAAGTGATTGATCTGGTGGAGCGTGACGCGGAGTCAACGCAGATCAATACCCGCACCGAGACGATAGGGGTGCGCGGGCGGCGCGTTCCGCTGGAACTGATCATCCGCGAGACCGCCGAGGGCCCGGTGCTGGATCGGGAATGGTACGACCTGACCGGCTTTGACGATTCCCGTCTGGTGGTGCGCCGCTCCACCGTCTCCAGCCCCGAGAACCGGCTGCCCGATGCAACCTTCGCCATCATGCACTCGACCGGATGGGCCGACTTCGTAGAGGCCGGGCGCGGCTGGACCGCGCCGATGCAGAACATGCACTATGCAGGCGTGGACGGCACGATCGGCTACACCACCGCTGGGCTGATTCCGCTGCGCGACGAAAACGGCGACTGGACAGGCTTTGTGCCGTTCGAGGAACTGCCCCGCATTGCCAACCCCGCAGGCGGCTCCATCGCATCGGGCAACAACCTGCCCGCAGGCGCGGCCTATCCCCATCCCCTGCCCGGCCGCTATGCGGTGCACCGCGCGGTGCGGATTGAGGAGGTGCTGGACGCGCGCCGCCGCCACTCCATCGAAAGCTTTGCCGCCCTGCAGATGGACGTGACGAGTGCGCTTGCCCGGGCCATCCTGCCCGCATTGCTTGCGGCCGAACCTGAAAGCCAGCTGGGCATCGAGGCACTGGCACGGCTTGAGGGCTGGGACGGATCACTGGACGCCGATGGCGCTGAGGGCCTCATCCTGTCCGCCTGGCTGCGTGTTCTGACCGATGCCATCTGGGCCGATGAGCTGGGCGAGCAGGCGCGCTATCTGCGAGGGCCCCGGCCCGTCTTCCTGCAGGAGGTGCTGACCGGCGATGCCTCCAGCTGGTGCAATGACGTGGCGACGCCGCAGATCGAGACCTGCCCGGTTATCGCGGGCCTCGCACTTGATACCGCCATGGACGAGCTTACCCGTACCAATGGACGCGATATCACCCGCTGGCGCTGGGGCGATGCGGCCCAGGCCTATTTCTCCCATCCGCTCGATTCGGTGCCGCTGATCGGCGGGCTGTTCGAGGTGCGCGTGCCCGTAGGCGGTGACGGGACCACGGTGAATGTCGCCAATTTCAGCTATCGCAGTGAGGGGTTTGACGTGGTCCACGCCGCCTCGCTGCGCGCGATCTATGATCTTTCCGACCTCAACAATTCGCGCTTCATGCACGGGCCCGGCCAGTCCGGCCACCCGCTCTCCCCGCATTACCGCGATCTGGCTGAGCTATGGTCGCGCGGCGAATTTATCCAGATCCGCGATGACTGGACCTACTCTACCCCGCCGCAAGGCAGCCGCACCCTCACCTTGAGGCCTGCCAACTGACGTGAAACACGAAGACCGCCATATCGAGCTGGCAGGTCGTCAGGTCGCTTACCGTCTGAAGCGCTCCTCACGGCGCACTATCGGGCTGAAGATCGATTCTGACGGTCTGACCATCACCCTGCCGCACCTGACACCTGCGCGCGAAGCTGAACGCGTTATCCGCGACAGGCACGACTGGATACTGCCCCGGCTCGACAAGCACGCCGCAAAGCGCCGCCCGGCCCTGACCGGCGCGGATGGAGAGCGGGTGGGCTATCTCGGAGAGACCTTGCGTCTGACGGTGCTCCCTCACGCCAAGGCCCGCACCACAGTCAAACTGGAGGGCCATGATCTTGCCGTGCGCGTCGATGAGCGTCTGTCGGGGGCCTTACGTGATGCGACGGTCTTGCGCACGGTAAAGCGCTGGCGCAGAGAGCAGGCCGCAGAGCTGATGGTCCCGCGTATCGCACATTATGCTGAAGCGCTGGGCCAGCCCATTCCGCCGGTGAAGGTGCGAGAGCAATCTTCGCGCTGGGGCAGCTGCGCCTCTGACGGCACGATCCGCATGAATGCGCGCCTGATCGCGTTTGACGCAGACCTGATCGAGTATGTCTGCGCGCACGAGGCCTGCCATCTCATTGAGATGAACCATTCGAAACGCTTCTACGCCCTGCTGGACCGGATACTGCCCGGCCACAATGCCCTGCGCCGGTCCTTACGCGATGCGGTGATGCCGGGGCATGATTATTGACCGACGCGGACCGGTCTTCATGTCCTTACCGTATCGCGCTTCGACCACAACAATACCGCCATCACGCTCGCCGCAACAGCGCCCAGCAGGCTTGCGGCACCGAGCTGACCGGCGATCGCATAGGATGCCACCGAACAAGACAGGACACCAGCGGTGTAGCCGAAGCCAAACAGCAGCACCGGGTGCGCGTGCCGGGTCGGCAGGGCGGCTCCGGCCACCAGCAGCAAGCACAGTATGAGGTCCGGCACGAGGAAGAGATTATCGGCCCGCCAAGAATTGTTGATGAAGAGGAAGGCGAACGTCCCCGCAGCAATGGCAAGGGCCGCGGCACGGGCAAGCAGGATCATCAAAGAGCCTCCGGGACAGTGAACGCCGTTCATTGTTTTGGCCCTGTCTCCCGCGGTCAAGCTTGAACGGGGCCGGTTCGGGGTGGACCGGACACGAAAACGCCGCACCGGTTCCCGGTGCGGCGTTTGAACCTGTAAGGGGCATTTTAAAGCCTAGCGGCGGCCGGGAGCAGCCGTACGCGGCAGAAGGCCTTCACGCTGGGCGCGCTTGCGGGCCAGCTTGCGCGCGCGGCGGATCGCCTCCGCCTTCTGGCGGGCGCGCTTCTCGGAGGGCTTCTCATAGTGGTTGCGGCGCTTCATCTCGCGGAAAGTGCCTTCCCGCTGCATCTTCTTTTTCAATGCCTTGAGCGCTTGCTCGACATTGTTATCGCGCACGACGATCTGTACTATGGTATACTCTCCCAGGTCCTGCCGCGGACCTCCGCTTCCGGTCAGCCCAT
>JBJHCI010000099.1:0-6622 GCA_050485925.1 Maricaulaceae bacterium | reverse complement strand
GTCCAGCAGGGTCTGGAACTCGGCCTCGGTCTCGCCGGGATAGCCCACGATGAAGGTCGAGCGCAGGGTGATGTCCGGGCAGATCGCGCGCCAGCGGGCGATCTCGTCCAGCGTCTTCGCGCCCGCCGCCGGCCGGGCCATGCGCTTCAGCACCTCCGGGTGGGCGTGCTGGAAGGGAATGTCGAGATACGGCAGCACCAAGCCCCCGGATTCAGAATGGGCGGCCATCAGCGGGATCAGGTCGCGCACATGCGGATAGGGGTAGACATAGTGCAGCCGCACCCACGCCCCGAGCGAGCCGAGGTCGCGCGCCAGATCGGTGATATGCGCGCGATGACCCTTGGCCTCGGCATGCCTCACGTCCACCCCGTAGGCCGAGGTGTCCTGGCTGATGACCAGCAACTCCTTCACCCCCGCTGCAACCAGCTTCTCGGCCTCGCGCATCACCGCATGCGCGGGGCGGCTGACCAGCCGGCCACGCATGTCGGGGATGATGCAGAAGCGGCACTTGTGATTGCAGCCTTCAGAGATTTTCAGATAGCTGTAATGGCGCGGCGTCAGCTTCACGCCCGTGGCCGGCAGCAGGTCCACGAACGGGTCGGGCGCGGGCGGCACGGCAACGTGAACGGCGTCGAGCACCCGCTCGTACTGGTGCGGGCCGGTCACCGCCAGAACCTTCGGATGCGCGCCGGTGATGTAGTCCGGCTCGGCGCCCAGGCAGCCGGTGACGATGACGCGCCCGTTCTCCTGCAAGGCCTCGCCGATCGCCTCCAGGCTTTCGGCCTTGGCGCTGTCCAGAAACCCGCAGGTGTTGACGATGACGGCATCGGCTCCGGCATAGTCGGGGCTGATCGCATAGCCCTCGGCGCGCAGGCGGGTCAGGATGCGCTCGCTGTCGACCAGCGCCTTGGGGCAACCAAGGCTGACCATGCCGATGGTCGGCTGGTCGCTCCCTGAACGGCGCGGCGCCTCGGCGAGCCGTGCGCGCGGGGCAAGGTCGGGGCGGGCACCGGGATTGAGAAGGGGCGGCGACTGGGACATGGGGCGCATATAGACGCGGCGGCTGCGCGGGGAAAGGGGCGTGTGGCAATGCCGCGGCGATGCCGTGGTATCTTGAACGCGCCCGGCCAGCGGCTATTTTACAGGCGAAGCAATCCGTTGGAGCCGCAATGATCCGCTATGCCCTGCGCTGCGACCAAGGCCACGATTTCGAAAGCTGGTTCGCCTCAGCCGCAGCTTTTGATGCGCTGCGGGGCCAGGGGCACGTGGGCTGCGCCATCTGCGGCAGCAAGACGGTCGAAAAGGCGTTGATGGCTCCGGCCGTGACCCAGTCCCCGGCGCCACCGGCGGCAAAACCCCGCCGCGCCACACCGCCCGACCCGGCGCTGACGGCAAAGATCGAGGCGCTGCGCAAGCATGTCGAGGCGAATTCCGACTACGTCGGGATGAATTTCGTCACCGAAGCCCGCGCCATGCATCTGGGCGATGTGCCCGAACGCCCCATCCACGGCGAGGCGAAGATCGACGACGCCCGCGCCCTGATCGAGGAGGGCGTGCCGGTCGCGCCCCTGCCCTTCCTGCCGCGCAACCGAACCAACTGAACCTGGCGCCATTCCCCGGGCAGCCGTCGATCGCATGCTGCCCATCGAGGTCCGCGCCGAACGTTTCATTACGGTTAACGCGCGGGATATTTGCATTTGAAACAGATACTTGGCGGAGTGCTCAAATTTGAGCACTCCGCGAAAACCACCCGCTTGCGCACCGAAGGTCGCCCTTGCACCGCCGGCGCCGCGCCAGTATGAGGGCGCGCATCGGAACGGCAGGGCAGGCGGGGGCAGGATGCCGCTACTGGTGATGAAATTCGGCGGCACCTCGGTGGCCGACCTGGACCGGATCGCGCACGCGGCCGGCAAGGTCGCAGCCGAGGTCGAGCGCGGCTACGACGTCATCGTCATCGTCTCGGCCATGGCCGGCAAGACCAACGAACTGGTCCGCTGGGTCGAGGGCACCTCGCCCTTCTTCGATGCCCGCGAATACGACGCCGTGGTCGCCAGCGGCGAAAACGTCACCGCCGGGCTGATGGCGCTGCGCCTGCAGGAGTTGGGGGTGCCGGCGCGCAGCTGGCAGGGCTGGCAGGTGCCGATCCTGACCACCAGCGCCCACAGTGCCGCCCGCTTCGTCGATATCCCCCGCGACAATATCGACGCCAAATTCGCCGAGGGGATGCGCGTGGCCGTCGTCGCCGGCTTCCAAGGGCTGAGCCCGGAAAACCGCATCACCACGCTGGGCCGCGGCGGCTCGGACACCACGGCCGTCGCCTTCGCCGCGGCGTTTGGCGCCGAACGCTGCGACATCTACACGGACGTCGACGGCATCTACACGACCGACCCGCGCATCACCTCGAAGGCGCGCAAGCTCGACCGGATCAGCTTCGAGGAGATGCTGGAGCTTGCCAGCCTCGGCGCCAAGGTCCTGCAGACCCGCTCGGTCGAGCTGGCGATGCGCTACAAGGTGCGGCTGCGGGTCCTGTCGTCCTTTGACGAGACCGACGAGACCTCGGGAACCTTGGTCTGCGACGAGGAGGAAATCATGGAATCGAAAGTCGTTTCGGGCGTCGCGCATTCGCGGGATGAGGCGAAGATCACGCTGTTTACCATCGAGGACCGGCCGGGCATCGCCGCCTCGATCTTCGGCGCGCTGGCCGAGGCCGGGGTGAACGTGGACATGATCGTGCAGAACATCAGCGAGAAGGACTACGATGACGACCACCCCGGCGCGGTGACCGACATGACCTTCTCCTGCCCGGTCGATCAGGTGCCGCGCGCCGAGAAGGCGCTGGAGGAGGCGCTGGCGCGCAATCTGATTAAGTATGACGAACTGATCATCGACACCGAGGTCGCCAAGGTTTCGATCGTCGGGATCGGGATGCGCAGCCAGGCGGGCGTGGCCGCGCGGATGTTCCAGGCACTGGCTGCCGAAGGGATCAACATCAAGGTCATTGCAACCTCCGAGATCAAGATCTCGGTCATGATCGACCGGAAATACATGGAACTCGCCGTACAGACGCTGCATGATGCCTTCGAGCTGGAAAAGGCAGGCTGAGCCAGGCCCCGGCCGTCCTGGGGAGGGTTGATGCCCGAACGTCTGGAAACACAAAGCCGACGTCTGCTGCGCCGCTTGCGCGACACG
This sequence comes from Maricaulaceae bacterium, assembly GCA_050485925.1. Lineage (GTDB taxonomy): Bacteria > Pseudomonadota > Alphaproteobacteria > Caulobacterales > Maricaulaceae > Glycocaulis. The sequence continues at coordinate 3,433 of JBJHCI010000099.1, read as the reverse complement.
CTGGCCGAGCCCGGTCTGGGCCAGGAGCGGCTGGACCGGATCGTCAGGCTGATCGCGGCGTCGATGCAGACCGATGTCTGCTCGATCTACCTTTTTCGCGATGTCGACACGCTGGAGCTTTGCGCCACCACCGGGCTGAAACCGGAGGCGGTTCAAACAGTGCATTTACATTTGTGGTGCTCGACTCAACAGGAACCCCCATCGGCCCTCAGCACGCCACCGATGTGGAGCTTCGCATTACCGAGGGGCCGGGTGGCGGGGAAACCATCACGCCGGAAGTGGTCAGAACCAATGATAATGGCACGGTAACATCCAATATCTTTGCAGGCAATATTGCAGGCAACCTTAAAATTGAGGCAAAAATTGAACGCCCCGATGTTGGCCTTACAGTTCGCTCCAAACCGATCCTGCTTACCATACACGGGGGTTTTCCAAATCCGGATCATTTCAGTATCGCCGTTTCAACATTTAATTTCGAAGGTTTTACGATCAACGGAGTCCGGAATGAAATTACCGTAATTCTGGGAGATAAGTTCAGCAATCCCGTAAGGCCGGATACACCCGTCTATTTTAACACCACCGGCGGGGTTATCCAGGGATCAGGCACGACCAATGCCGACGGCGAAGTAGCCGTTGATCTGATATCCGGAAACCCGCGGCCTGCCGATGGATACGCTACCGTCCGCGCCCACACTTTTGATGAACATGAAAACCAGCTTATTCAGGAAGCACTGGTTCTCTTTTCCGGACCTCCGCACAGAAACAATATCTCAGTAACACCTTCCACATTCGATATTCCCGACGGAGGAAGCCAGCGTTTCGAAATGACTATCACTGATATCAATGGAAATCCGCTGCCATATAACACATCGATTACCGTTGAGCCGCCGGACGGCATGACTGTAGACGGAGATGTAAATGTAACCGTACCGAATACCCTGTTTCCCGGAGAGGGAGTTACCGAATTCGTATTCACAGCCCGTGATTCTGATCCGGACAGCGATCAATCTCAGAACGTGAGTATTGTGATTACAGTGGAAACACCGGGAGGTTACAGGGCAACCCGAACCATTACCGGCATGAAGGCCAAAGTTCCTTTCTGATCAGGCTATCTGAACTTCAGCCACAGGCATGCATCGGGCAACGGATGAATACGAAGGCATCGGCATGCGATCTCACGGAGTTCATCGCATGGTTCAATCTGAATTCAGGCTGAATCTCACAAAATATTTAATAATTATTCAGAGAAGAAGGCTTTGCAAAACCAGGATTTTTGATCAGCCTCAAGGCCAGTCCGTCTCAGGCGGATTAAAACCCCAGCATATTGAGCATATGTGAAGGTTTAAAATCCCGATAATGAAGCTCATTTTTTGAACGCGCAGCAAAATTGGGCAAAAGCGGTTATTTGTAAAGCCTTCGAGAAGTAAAAACATTTTAAACATTACAAACCGTGAAAGGAGAGTCTTTTAAATCCGTTGGCACTTATACGATCGAGGGGCTACATGAACCCGATCCATAAATAAATAAAAGTAAAGATGAATAAAAAGAACAGAGAGGTTAATCTCATGCTAAAATATATATGCCCATTCCTCATTGGGTTCGCAATGATTGCTTGTCAACCACCAGAGCCAGATGACGAAGGACCACCCGCGCCTACTCCGGACCAAGGAGTACAAATAGAAATGCAAGAAGAACCTGCATCCCCGATGATGGCGTTTGCAGAGATCCGTGACGACGAATTGAATGCTGTCTTAATCTAAGCATTCGGGCATCGTCCCAAAACCCTTCCTTCAGGAAACCACCCAATCCACAAACCCCAAAAAAAACCGAACTAACCGGGAGGCATTCCGATATTCTGCCGGAGTGGCTCCCGTGTTCTTTTAGTGATTCACCGCATTCCGGTCCGGAAATTCCCGATAAAGCTAGCTGGATTTACCGTCTGTCTATTGAATTATATAGCCGTAAATAAACACCTCATCCGCCCGGGCAACCGGTTCAAAGGGATCACCGCCGACGATAAAGAGATTGGCCGGTTTGCCGGTCCCGATACTGTCGAGACGGTCATTCACACACCAAACCTCTGCAGGACCGGGGAGATTGAGGTCACTTTAAGGGCTTCTCTGTTCTTGCAAGACCGCAAATGGTGATCCTGCCTGAATTTACTCCGGTTCTGCACCATCTTCTTTCTTGTCGTCAGAAGAAGAAATCATTTTTCTCGGAATCCGGATATTTTCTACAAGCTCCTGGATGTGAACAGGCGGCCTTTTTGTGAATTTAGCCACACCCAGTGCAACAGCAAAGTTCAGAAACATACCGACTGTACCGATACCCTCAGGCGAAATACCGAACCACCAGTGTTCAGGATTGTTGATCTCCGGATTGATAAAAGTGAAATAAATGATATAAGATGCAGTAAACACAATTCCTGCAAACATACCCGCAATGGCGCCCTCTTTATTCATCCGTTTGAAGAAAATTCCCATCATGATAGCAGGGAAGAACGAAGCCGCGGCAAGACCGAAAGCAAAGGCAACCGTCTGGGCAACAAATCCGGGCGGATTAATGCCAAAATACCCGGCAATCATCACGGTAAAGAAAACGGTAATACGGGCGATAACCAATTCCGTCTTCTCCTTCATTGTCGGTATCATTGTCCGTTTTAACAGATCGTGTGCAATCGCTGTAGCCAGAACCAGCAGGAGTCCGGCTGCAGTGGAAAGAGCCGCGGCAAGCCCTCCTGCCGCAACGAGGCCCACCACCCAGTTTGGCAGTTCGGCAATTTCCGGGCTGGCAAGCACCATAATGTCGGGGTCCACCCAAAGTTCATTGATGTCGGGATCGGCATGGAACTGGATCACACCGTCTCCGCTCTTGTCATCAAAGCGAAGCAGGCCTGTTCCCTCCCAGTTGTGGAACCACTCCGGAGCTTCGGCATACTCCACTTCGTTCACACTGGTAATCAGATTGGTCTTCACAAAAGCGGCTACAGCCGGAGCCGTGCTATAGAGAAGAACAATAAAAATAAGGGCGTATCCGGCTGAAATTCGTGCATCTCGCACCTTTGGAACCGTAAAAAACCGAATAATTACGTGTGGAAGGCCTGCGGTTCCCACCATCAGCGCGGCCGTAATAAAAAAGACATCAATCCTCGGTTTGGTGCCATCAGTGTAGGCATCAAACCCGAGGTCGGTCATCAGCCCGTCAAGACGGTCGAGCAGATATTCGCCGGAACCGTCGGCTACCGTTCCCCCAAAACCGATCTGAGGAATGGGATTCCCGGTCATCATCAGCGAAACAAAGATAACCGGCACGAGATAAGCAAAAATCAGCACACAATACTGGGCAACCTGAGTGTAGGTAATTCCTTTCATTCCCCCCAAAACTGCGTAAAAGAAGACAATCACCATCCCGATAATCACACCCATGGTAATAT
>JBJHCI010000098.1:0-6628 GCA_050485925.1 Maricaulaceae bacterium | reverse complement strand
ATGCAGGTGGTGATCGAGGGGCTCGCGCTCGCCGCCTTCGGCACGATCCGCGATCTGGCCCAGAACCCGCTCGCGCGCATGGTCAATGCCTATGTGATGGAGGACGAGGCCCGCCACGTCGCCTTCGGACGGCTTTCCTTGCGTGACTATTACCCCCAGCTCACCCAGAAAGAGCGCGACGAGCGCGAGGAATTCCTCGTGGAGGCCTGCTATCTCATGCGCGACCGCATGACCCAGAGCCATGAGCTCTATGACGTGCTCGGCCTGCCGACGAAGGAGTGCAAGGAGTATGTGGAAAACTCCGACATCGTGAAGCTCTACCGCACCATGCTCTTCCAGCGCATTGTGCCGATCGTGAAGGATATAGGCCTGTGGGGACCGCGCATCCGCAAGGCCTATGAGGATATGGGCGTGCTGCACTATGCCGAGCTCGACCCGCAGACACTGCAGGACGAGGATGAGCGCATCGCCGCCCAGATTGATGCGGGCAAGGCGCGCAGCGACTATGTGCAGGCGGTGGCGGGGCTGGCGGAGTAGGGTTAGAGGCCCAGTTCCTCGGCCAGCCGTCCGATCTGGTGCATGCGTTTATGGAGTATGGTGACGATACCGATATCGCCATTGGACAGGTGCTGCCAGTAGACGAAATGGCGCTCATAGCGGAACACGAAGCCATCGACGCCCAGCTCTGCCGGGATGGGCCGTGACAGGACGCTGTGCGTCTCGATGCCCCCGAACGCGTCAAACAAGCCTGTAATGTAGCGTTCTGCCTGCTCTTCGCCCCATTGTGCGCGCGTATACTGATATATCTCGTCCAGCCGGCGGGACGCGGCTTCCTGAATGCGGATGGCGGCCAACAGCTCAGGCCTGATTGCGCTGGATGATGTCGGCGGCGGTCAGCGGCTTGTAGCTATCCTCCGGTGCGGCGAAAGCCCGGCCCAGCTCTGCCCTCAGTCTTTCCAAGGCCGCGTGTTCGGCACGCTCCTTGTCGCGGCGAATAAGGTCGCGGACATACTCGCTGACATTCTCATAGGCGCCGTCCGCGCCGACATTGCCGGCGACAAACTCGCTCAAAACCCCGCTGAGGCGGACCGTCATCGTGGTCGTGTTGCGGGACATGGGGAGCCTCCGTTTGAGTCCTGAGCGCATTCATTATAATCAAAAATGAATACGTCTTCAAGCAACAGGCAGGGCGAGCTGTGCGGGCAGTCTACCTCTCATACACTGCCCTGAAGGCGGCGATATCGATCTTCTTCATCGCGAATATGGCGGTGCGGGCGCGGCTGTTGCCAGATCCAGTATGAGATCCGCCAGTCTTTGAGGTTGGGTCAGCATGGCATTGTGCCCGGCCTCCATGTGACCCATCTCAAAACCAGCGGATGCGGCTTTCCTGGCTTCATCCCCGAACAGGTCGGATGTCTGAATGAATATCCGTCGGACTTGTGCCATCCTGACAGGATCAAACTGCAATTCCTGCTGAAATGTACCGATGGGCTGGCCGCTGAGACGTTCCTCCACAAATGCAGCAAGGGCCGGATCCGTGATGCCGAGCTCAGCAACTGAGAGCAGGGGCGGTACACGCTGATCAACCGCCAGGGCAGCGAGGTCCACATCCCCGATATAGCTGGCGACTGACTGCCCGGGATCAGGCAGAAAGGCGTCCAGATAAACCAATGCACGCAGCTTGTCGGCCATCTGATCCGCCACGCCTGTAATAACCATCCCGGCGTAGCTGTGCCCCACCAGAACGACGTCGCTCAGGTCTTCATAGTGTATGGTGGAAACTACGTCCGTGACATGGGTATCCAGATCGACCGCGTCAGTTGAGAGATGCGCGCGCGCACCCAACCCCGAGAGGGTGGGCGTGTACACGCGGTGACCGTAGCCGCGTAAAATGTCAGCCATGGGAGTCCAGCACCAGCCGCCATGCCAGGCGCCGTGGACCAATACAAATGTCAGCGAAGGCGTGGGGCTGGACGCTGAAACGCCCGAGGCGGCGGTCATGGCGCCCAGTACCAAAGCTCCCTGGAGAATCCTGCGGCGGGTGCTGCGTAGACCGGCTGTGGTGGTCATGTCCTGTCCTCTATATCCGCGGGCTTACCCCGCATACGCCGCTTTCAGCGCGGCGATATCGATTTTCTTCATCGCGAACATGGCCGCGCGGGAGCGCCCGGCAGCCGCCTTGTCCGGACCGTTGACGTAGCTGGACATGCCCTCGGGCAGGACTTGCCAGCTCAGCCCGTAACGGTCTGCCAGCCAGCCGCACTGTTCGGCCTCCGGCACATGGCGCAGCGCATTCCAGATACGGTCGGTCTCCGCCTGATCGCCGGCGTGAACCTGCAAGGAGATGCCCGGCGTGAAGCCGAAACCGTGATCCTGGGGCGAGTCAAAGGCGATGAAGGCCTGGCCGGCAATCCTGTACTGGCCGTGCATGAGGAGGCCTTCATTGGCGCCTGTTCCGGCCGGGTAGTGATTGACCTCGACCGGGGCGAGCCCGCCGAGCGCCTTGCCATAGTGTGCCATCGCTTCTTCGGCTTTCCCGGCGGCGCCTTGCGTGAACATGAGGGCGGGGACGATCACCTGCTTCAGCTCGCCCGGATCAGCCATCATCAGCTGCCAGCTGACGCCGAAACGGTCCTCGACCCAGCCATAATGCTCGCACCAGGGATAGCTGCCAAGCTCCATTCTCGCCCTGCCGCCCTCGATGAGCGCAGCCCATAGCCGGTCGATTTCGGCCCTGTCATTGATGAAGACAAAGAAGGAAATGGCAGGGTTCGGGGTGAATAGCGGCCCGCCATTGAGCAGCATGAAGTCCTGCCCCCCGAGGGTTAGGGCGATGCTCATCACGCTGCCTTCGGGCTGGCCGTGATGTTCAAAGCCTTCCTTGGAAAAATACGCCGTGTCGGTGATTTTGGCGTCAGGAAGCAGGCTGGTGTAGAGCTTTGCGGCCTCTTCGGCCCAGCCGTCCGACCAGATGCAGGCATTGATATTTGTCATGGATTTCTCCCTTGGCGATGGCGGGCTTCAGGCCGCGCTTTCCTTGCTGAAATGGACCATCTGCGCTTCCAGCGCGCGAGCGAAGGCCGGCCGCGCCGTGCAGCGTTCCACATAGGCGCCAAGTGCCGGATAAGGGTCGAGATGGCCGGCGGGGCGGACATCGGCGATGTCGCGCAGCACGGTCGCCATGACGATGTCGGCTGCCGTAAAGCCGCCGTCGAGATAATCCCTGTCCCACATCCAGGCGGCCAGCGCCTCAAGGCGGCTGGACAGCAGACCGGACATGCGCTCGCGATAGGCCAGTCCTGCAGGTGTTGCGGCCAGTTCGTCATCAATCGTCAGAAGATTCTGAAAACGTGGCTCTATCGTGCTCAGCGCCGCAAACACCCAGCTTTCCATGCGGGCCTGCCCGCCCCGGTCAGGCGGCGACAGGGCAGGGTTTCCGCGCGCAATATGCAGCACGATGGCGCCGGACTCGAACATCTCCACCTGCTCGTCACGGTAGGCCGGCACCTGCCCGAAGGGTTGCCAGCGGCGGTATTCTTCCGCGCATTCGCCTAGCGGGCGGGTAAGATACTCCTCATAGGCGATGCCGCATTCTTCGAGCGCCCAGCGCACCCGCAGATCCTTCACAAATCCCCGGGCACCCTGCGGCACCCAGCTGAAGGCTGAAATCTGGACGGTCATCGCGTCCTCCTTCCGGTTCCGCTGCCTTACTCGTCGACGACGGGTACGAACCCGGCATAGATCAGGCGTTTGCCGTCAAAGGGCATGGGATTGGTGTCCTGCTGCAGGCGCGGATCTTCCATCGCCTTGGCCATGCCGGTCTCGAAGGCCTGTTTTGACGGCCAGATCATCCAGGAGAACACTACCGTCTCGTCCGGTGCCTTTTTTACAGCCATGGGGAAGGAGGTCACCTCGCCGTCCGGCACGTCATCACCCCAGCACTCCACGCATTTGGTCGCTCCGTGTTCCTTGAATACTTTTGCGGCATCGCTTGCATGTTTGATGAAGGCTTCCTTGTTGGCCGTGGGCACCGCCAACACAAAGCCCTGTACGTAATAGCTCATTAGTCCTGTCCTCCCTTTATATGCGCGCTCATTCCGCGACGTCAGCAAAGGTGCCGGTTCGTGCAGGTCCGGCGGGTTTGTAGATGCTGACGATGACGCCGGACGCGGCCGCCTTGCTGCTGATCAGTGAAAGTTCGCAGGGCGCCGCCGGGTGCGAGAAGATGCGCTTACCTCGCCCGAGCATGACCGGGAAGACCAGCAGCACGACCTCGTCGGCCAGCCGATGTTCAATTAGCGCCGGAGTAATAGTCGAGCTGCCCCAGACGATCAGATCAGGGCCTTCGCCCGTCTTGATGGCTTGCAGGCGCGCGACGATGTCGCTGCCAAGGTCTTCTGCCGGTCCCCAGCCGAGGCTCTCGGGTCGGTGGGTGGCGACATACTTGTGCGCAGCGTTGAGCTGATCGGCCATTGGCCCTTCACGCTGGGGCCAGTGGGCAGCAAAGATGTCGTAGGTGCGCCGCCCCAGCAGCAAGTCGAAGTGTTCGCCATGGGCGGCACCTATCGCCTCTCCCACCGCCTCATCGAAATGGGGGAAGGCCCAGCCGCCATGCGTAAACCCGCTGTCCACGTCCTCATCGGGACCGCCGGGTGCCTGTATCACCCCGTCCAGCGAGATGTGCTCGATGATCCGGATGATTCTCATGCCGCGTTCCTCTGTGTGGCGGGTGTCGCGCTGCCCTCGAAAATGAAGGTGAAATAGCGTTTCAGATGCGAGATGGCGTCGAGCACGGGTTCAGGCCCGCCCTGCGCCTTGGAGGTGATGAAGCCGCCCTGGAGGACGGTCTGGGTAAGAAGCGCAAGGCTGGACGCGGTGTAGGGCGCGCCGATACCGCGCGCGTCCAGGGCAGCCTGCATGTCGGCCTCCAGCGTGGCGGCATGGCCGGCAATGCTGGCTTGGCAAGCCTCGCGAATGGGTGCGGAGAGGTCGTAGGTCTCCTGAACCATCGTGCCGACAAGGCAGGTAAACTCCGGGATGTCGCCTTCCACCAGCGCAGCGCGGAAATCGAGATAGGCATAAATGCGCTCCAGCGGATCTTCCAGCGCATGATAGGGCGCTTCAGCGAACAGGGCCGAGGTCGTCTCCGACCAGTAGTTCGCAGCTGCAACGCCTAGCGCCTCCTTGCTCGCAAAATGGTGGAAGAAGGCACCTTTAGTGACGCCTGCAGCCTTACACAGCTCGTCCACACTCGTTGCGGCGAAACCCTTGGAGCGGATGAGCGTCATAGCGGCCTGCAATAGTCGTTCACGCGCGCTGGATCTGGGTGTTATGTCGTTCATGAGAAGTACCTACCAACCGGTTGGTATGTTTACAAGTGGAAAGTTCAGACGCTGCCCGTGGAGCGGGCGAGATGGCCCAAACAGGGGCAATGGCAGGAGCGTGCGTGGCATGGTGGCGCAGAGCGCTTCCAGCTGGGTGCCGGCTGTGATCCATGCGCGGCCATAAGAGGAGGCTGACCATGTTCGAGATCAGGCAGGATGATCTGTCATCTGATGCCACACGCGCCCTGCTTGCCCTACATTTGGCAGGTATGCATGCAACCTCGCCGCCGGAAAACGTGTTCGCGCTGGATCTGGCAGGGCTCAAAGACCCGCGCGTGACCGTGTGGAGCGTGTGGGACGGGGAGCGCATCGCCAGCATTGGCGCGTTGAAAATGCTCTCCTCCGGCACGGCCGAGATCAAATCCATGCGCACCCATCCCGATTTTCTGGGGCAGGGGGCAGGCGCGGCCATTCTGGACCACATCATTGCCATTGCGCGGCTGCGCGGCGTCACCCGCCTCAGCCTTGAAACCGGACGCGGCGAGGCCTTCGAAGCTGCGATAAAGCTCTATCAGCGCCGTGGATTTATCGAGGGCGAAGCCTTCGCCGATTACCAGCCAAACGCCTTCAGCCAGTTCTTCCATCTGGCGCTATAGCGCGGCGATGGCGTCGACCAGGGCTTTCAGGACCGGCTCGCTCATGGCGTGACCGTGAGCGGGAATCTCGGTCAGGCTGGAATGGGATACTGCCTTGTGCAGCCGCCAGGGCGCCTCGAAGGGGCAGACCATGTCATAGCGACTGTGCAGTATGTGCACCGGCATGATCAGGCGATGGGCATTGGCGATGAGCTGGTCCTCGGCAAGGAAGCAGTGATTCACGAAATAATGGGCTTCTAGCAGCGAATGGGCGATCAGCCCGTCGCGCCCGCGCGCACGGCAGGATGCAAGCACATCGGCCGGGTCCGCCTCCATATGGGAGATCAGCTCCTCATAGGCCGTCCAGCGATAGATGAGGCTGCCTGCCAGCTCCGATTCGCGGGACGGATCGGCAAGACCGGCCAGGCGCGGCGCACCGGCGGCCAGTTCGGTCTGCATCTCTGCCAGAGCCCAGCGGGCGAAGGCAGCAGGGTTCGTGTGCAGCTCAGTCGGCACCCCTTCCATCAGCGCGGTCAGCGCGTCAGGAAAGATGGACCCGGCCCCTTGTGGATTATGCCACCAGTCCAGCTCCTTGCGGGAAGCCAGGAATACCCCCTCCAATACCAGACAGAGGGTGCGTTCAGGGTGAGCCTGCGCGTAAGCCAGAGC
>JBJHCI010000097.1:0-6666 GCA_050485925.1 Maricaulaceae bacterium | reverse complement strand
CCCCGGTGGAGGGGCTGACGAAGAAGTCGGTATCGAAATAGCCGCCCCAGCCGAAATCGGCCGGATAGCCATAGCTGCGCGATCCGCGCCCCTCATAGACCACACCCACCGAATAGCCGAAGCCCAGATTGGCCCCGTTCATCTGATCGGGCAGACGATCCGGGCCGACATGGATCTGCGTCATCGCCTCCACGCTTTCGCGCGACAGGATGCGTTCCCCGTCCAGCTCGCCGCCATTGGCCAGTGCTTGGGCAAAGCGGAAATAGTCATTCGCGGTAGAGAACAGCCCCGCACCGCCTGCCGCGACATTGGCACCAAACGCGTAGTCCAGCGAGGCAGGTACCGCGATGATGGCACCGTTCTCATCATGGGTATAAAGCGTGGCGATGCGGCTGCGGTGCGCTTCGCCGGGGAAGAAGGTGGTGTCGTCCATGCCGAGCGGCTGGAAAATGCGGGCCTGCATGAAGTCTTCAAGGCTCTGCCCGGACGCGGCTTCCACCACGTGACCCAGAATGTCGTTCGACCAGCTGTAATACCAGCGCTCGCCGGGCTGGAAGTAGAGCGGCAGGTCCGCCAGGAGGTTGATCCGCTCCTCCAGAGTCATTTCCCGGTCTTCGTAGACATTACGGGTTAGGTAGAGTCGGCCGAGGTCGGTCTCGTAATCGAACACATAGCCGATGCCGGAGGTGTGGGTGAGCAGGTCTTCAATGGTTATGGCGCGTTCGGCCGGAACCGTCTCGATCTCGCCTTCGCCATTCGCACTGAGCGATACAGCCACGCGCGGGTCCGCAAAGGCGGGCACGAAGTCCGAAAGCGGCTGATCGAGCGTCAGCGCACCATCCTCGGCCAGCTGCAGCACGGCTACTGCCGTTACCGGCTTGGTCATCGAGGCGACGCGCACCATCGTGTCGGCGGTTAGCGGGCGGCCCGCCTCGATATCGGCAAAACCGGCCTCGGAGATATGCTGGATCACGCCGTCACGCGCGATCAGGGCGACATAGCCTGAACGGCGCTGAGCGGCGGCAAGCTCGTCCAGTGTCGAATCCAGAGCAGCGAGCCCTGTTCCATTGAGTGTGCGCGCAGCGGGTACAGTCTCGCTGACGGCTTCCGCCGTACTGACGGCAGGCTGGGAGCAGGCGGCAAGGCTGGCGGCGAGCAGGGCGGCGCCAAGCAGGGATGATGGCAGGCGCCAGCGCGGATCGGACATGGGGGAGGCCTCCGGGAATCTGTCGGGCGCAAAAATTCACCCGTATGGCTCAACAATGGCAAGTTAAAAGACTAGTTCTCCTGTAATCGGCCCCTGTTTTGTCCCTCAGAGGTTCCTGAGTGCCCCCAGCCAGCCTGACCGATACCGTCCGCCGAGAGGATCCCGATCGCTATCTGGCCGCCCTGTTCGCGCCAGAGCCGGTGCGCGCGCATCTTGTGGCGCTCTATGCCTTCTATGGCGAGATCGCGCGCATTCCCGATGCCGTGAGCGAACCGGTGATCGGAGAGATGCGCCTGACTTGGGCGCGCGATGCGCTAGCCGATCTCTTCGCAAGCCCCCGCAAGGTGCGCCGTCATGATGCCTATGAGGCGCTGGCAGATATGCTGGATGGTTCGGGCGCGCCGGATCGGGAGAGCCTCCTCACGCTCGTCGAGGCCCGCAACGCCGATCTGGGCGAGGGCGCGTTTCCCGATGCTGCCGAGCGTGAGGCTTACGTGGATCGTACGGCTGGCACGATCATGCGCCTTGCCGCGCGCGTCTGTATACCCGAATGGGTACCCGGAGAGGCGGGCGAGGCCGCGCTGAAAGCGGCCGGTCGGGCATGGGGCTATACCGGCCTGCTGCGTGCGTTTGCACCCCTGTGCGCCGCTGGACGACCGCCTCTGACGGCAGCCGAGATGGACGCGGCAGGGCTGTTGGAAGCGCATACCGTTCGGGCGATGGAGCCGGACAAGGCAATTCTGGCGCGGCAGGGTCTGATTAGGGAGGCCGGGGACGCCCTTGATGTCTTGCGTGCAAACGCAAAGAACCTGCCGCTGGAGGTGTTCCCGGCTGTGGGCTACGCCACGCTGGCGCGCGGCTATCTCAAGGCCGTGACGCGCCAGTCAACTCCTTATACGGCCCTAACGGAAACGCCTCTGATCTGGCGTCAGGCAAGGCTGGTCATGGCCTCGCTGAGCGGGCGGCTTTAGGGCTACTCCGCCGCCGCCTGCGTCCGTCCCAGCCAGGCATCGCAATCGGCCAGAGCCCGCGCGGTCATCAGGCGCTTCTTGGCCTGTGCCTTGGCCGCGCCGCGCAGGCGCTCGCCATTCGGGCCTTTCGATGGACCCTGCATGTCCGGGAACAGTCCGAAATTGACATTCATCGGCTGGAACGCGCCCTTGCGTCCCGGCACATGGCCGGTGGTGATGTGCATCAGAAGCGCGCCCAGCGCCGTGGTGGGCGGGGGCGGTGTCACCGGCTGGCCTAGCCGCTCGGCGGCCGCAAACCGCCCGGCGAGAAGTCCCATCGCCGCGCTTTCCACATAGCCCTCAACACCGGTGATCTGACCGGCAAAGCGCAGCGCGGGCCGGGCCTTCAGCCGCATCACGGGATCGAGCAGTCTGGGCGAGTTGAGGAAGGTGTTGCGGTGGATGCCGCCCAGCCGGGCGAACTGCGCGTTTTCCAGTCCCGGTATCATGCGGAAGATGTCGCTCTGCGCGCCGTATTTCAGCTTGGTCTGGAAGCCGACCATGTTGAACAGCGTGCCGTGGGCATTGTCCTGGCGCAGTTGAACGACCGCATAAGGCTTCTCGTCCGGCTTGTGGGCATTAGTAAGCCCGCGCGGCTTCATCGGCCCGTGGCGCAGCGTCTCGATGCCGCGCTCGGCCATCACCTCGATCGGCAGGCAGGCCTCGAAATAGGGTGTGTCCTTCTCCCAGTCGCGAAACACGGTCTTGTCACCGGCCAGCAGCGCCTCGACGAAGGCCACATACTGATCCCGGTCCATCGGACAGTTGATATAGGCGGCGCGGTCTTCTTCCGTCTCGCCCTTGTCATAGCGCGACTGCTTCCACGCCACGCCCATATCGATGCTGTCGGCAAAGATGATCGGCGCGATGGCGTCAAAGAAGGCCAGCTCGCCTTCACCCGTCAGGGCGTGCACCGCGTCGGCCAGTGCAGGCGAGGTGAGGGGGCCGGTGGCCACGATCACATTGTCCCAGTCTTCAGGCGGCAGCCCGGCGATCTCCTCGCGGCGGATCTCGATATTGGAGTGGGCCTCCAGCTTCGCCGTCACCGCGCGGGAGAACGCTTCCCGGTCCACCGCCAGCGCGCCGCCAGCGGGCACCTGGTTTACATCGCCCATTGCCATGATCAGCGAGTTCGCCCGGCGCATCTCCTCGTGCAGGAGGCCGACTGCATTCGTTTCGTGGTCATCCGAACGGAAGGAGTTGGAGCAGACCAGCTCGGCGAGCCCGTCCGTCTGGTGGGCTTCGGTACGGCGCACCGGCCGCATTTCGTGCAGGATCACGCGCGCGCCGGCCTCGGCCGCCTGCCAGGCCGCTTCGGATCCGGCCATGCCGCCGCCGATAATGTGGATGGGTGTGTGCTGTGTCATGGCCGCCGATATAGCGCTGCACGGGAAAAGGCTCAAACCGGGCAGGCATATGCATCTCCTGCGTCACCCTGATCCTTGGCAGTTGGGGCGCATCGGGCTAAGTCCCGCGGCCATGACGCTGTTTCACACCGACGCTCTAAAAGCGGGGTTCGCCCTGCTGCGCAATCATCCCTTGCCGGTAGCTCTGTCTGCCGGCGTGTGCGCCCTATTGGCGGCGATCGAGATTATGACGCTGCGCCTGGCCGCGCCCGCGGGCCTGTTGAGCGTGGTCGCGCTAGCGGCGCTGGGTTTCTACGCCTGGGTCATCGCCGCCGGCCTGATCGGGCGGGCGAGCGTCGGGCTGGACTGGAAGGGCCTTGCCTCGAACAGCGCGCGCGACCTGCACCGTCTGGTGTTGGTTGCCCTTCTGGGCCTTGTGCTGCTGGTTACGGTGCTGGGCACGGCTTTCGTGATGCTAGCCTTCATGCTCGGCGCGCTGGCCATTCTGGGTGCGGACAGGACGGGGCTGACCGAGCCGCCGGAAGAGTTCGTGAACATCTTTGCCCTGTTCAACCCTGCCGAATGGGTGATTGCGGTGATGTTGATCGCGGTCTGGAGCGCCTTCGCATTCTGGTTCCTGTCCCGCCTGCTCCCTGCCATTCCCGCCACGCTGCACCGGGGCAAGGTACAGTTGCTGGCCACATGGCCGATCCTGCAGGGGCGCGGACTTGGCGCTCTGATGACCGGCTGTGCGGCCGTGCTGCCAGGCATTGTCCTGCTGACGGGCTTTTCCATCGCGTGTGAAGCCCTGTTCGGGTTCAATCCGGCCAGCGGAGCGGGGCGGGCGCCACTGGCGATGGAGGTAGCCCTGCGCGCTCTTCTGGTGGGCGGCTCGACCGGGCTGGTTTTTGCGCCGCTGCTGGGCGTTCACGGCGCGCTCTACATGAAATTTACGTCACAAAACGCCTGACAGACCGCTTAACACAAGACGTTTGCATCCGGCGCATGATAGGTTGCGCTCAAAGTGTTGCAGGGCAGGGACAACGCCATGACCGAGCAGAAATACGATTTCACCAGCGCCGCCTTCTGGTTTTTCAAGTCGATAGGCCGCAATCCGGGCGGAGCTTTCTCCATCGCACTGTGGCAGTTGATACTGTATGCGCTGATTTTCGCTGTGACCTTCGCGGTTTTCCTGCCCGTGCTCTTTCAGGTGCTTGAGGCTGTTGCCGATGAGACGCCGCCCGATACCAGTGTCATTTTTGCGGCGGCGGGCGGCATGTTGCTGGTCGTGCCGCTGATCGTGGTTGGCTCCATGCTTGTAGCGCTGATGGCGCAAGGGGCCTGGCTGCGGCTGATGACCCGTAACGAGGTGAAGCGCGGTTTTCCCTTCCGCCTCGGTGCGGATGAAGGCCGGCTCTTCCTCGTCAATCTGTGTCTGATCGGCCTGGTGATTGTCGGCTATATCGCCGTTTTTGCAATTGTGGCGGCGGCCATCGCCATATCCGCCGGAATCAGTGCCGCCGCGGACGGGGCGATCTGGGGCGGGCTCGTGAACGGGCTGTTCTGGTTCATCGTCGTGGTGGTGATGGGCGTTGCCGCGATCATCATTATGGTGCGGTTCGCCGCGGCCCCGGGACTTACCGTCCGCCAGGGCGGCTTCCGCCTGTTTGAATCCTTTGCTGCCACACGCAGGATCGTCGGCTGGATGGTGTTGACCTATTTCGTGCTCATCATCATCGCTCTGGTCGGGTCCATGGTGATGTCGGCGGTGCAGCAGGTGGCGGTGCTTGGCGGTGCGATGGGCGCGTTCGCGCCGATCCTCGGTGACCTGCAGACTGGCGCAGAGCCCGACCCTGAACGGATCATGCAGGTTCTGCGTGATGCCATGTCCAGCCCCGTCGTACTGATTGCGCTGGCTGTTGTTCTGCTGGCGCAGGTGATCTTCCAGGTGCTCGTGGAGGGGCTGTGGCACGGCGTGGGTGCGTATGTCGCTGTGCGCCATGATGGCGGGGTCGGCGATACACAGGCCGACATTTCTGCACCGGCAGAGTCGGTTGGCGGCGCCCCTTCGGAAGAGTGATTGATGAGTGAGACTGAAACAGAAGGCGGCCAGGGGCCGGTGGCTCCCGGCTGGGCCAATCTCTATGCCTCCTGGGAGCCTGGATCGCGGCGCAGCTATGGCTGGGCCACCCTGCCGCTCCTCATTGCCGCTTATCTGATCTCCTCCATCCCCATGGTGGTGCTGGCGGCTGGGGCGGTGATTTCCGCTGGCGCGGATGCCGATGTCAGTGAACTCGCAATGAGCGGTAATGTCGTTCTGCCGGGCATGCTGCTGCAATTCACGCTGTGGGCGGTGCTCACGCTGGTCTGGGTGAAGGCGTTTGAGCGACGCAGCTTTGCCTCAGCCGGGTTCGTCTTGCCGGGCTGGTTGGGCCGGTATCTGCGCGGGCTGGTCATCGGGGTGGGGCTGGTTGTGCTGCTCGGGCTCGCGATGACGGTTCTGGGTGCCTTTTTGCCTGATGCCGTGCCCGAAAGCATGCGGGATTTCTCCGCCCCCGATGATGCGGACTGGTCCATCCTTGCCGGTGGCGCTTTCCTGGGGTTTGCCGCCTTTGCCCTTGTTGTTTTCCTCGTTCAGGGCGGCGCGGAAGAAGTGATCTTCCGCGGCTGGCTGATGAGCGCGCTGACCGCGCGCTGGGGCGCGGTGGCTGCCGTGATCGCCTCCAGCGTGATCTTCGGCGCGTTCCATATCCACGTGCTGTCGTCCGGCGTCATATTTGGCGTGCTGGCGCTTAGCGGCGTGACGGCCACCGGTGTTTTCTTTGCCATCTACGCCTACGCGGAACGTTCCATCTGGGGCCCGATGGCGGCGCATGGCACGTTCAACGCTGCGGTCACGCTGATGCCGCTGGGCATCTTGCAGGTGAGCGAGCCCGACCGCACACCGTCTGACCTGTTCGGAGAGGTGCTCATCCGCGCGACGGGTATTGCCGGCGCCGAAGCCACCGAGGTTGGCCCGCACCTGCTTATCCAACCGGCCGTGTTCCTGGCGCTGAGCGGGATTTTGCTGCTGGCGATGCGGGCGAAGAAGCACAGTTAGCGC
>JBJHCI010000096.1:0-6688 GCA_050485925.1 Maricaulaceae bacterium | reverse complement strand
GGCCTATACGCGCACCGAGAGCCGGGGCGGGCATTTCCGCAGCGATTATCCGTCAGCCAGCGCCAGCCCCGTCCACACCCGCCTGACGCTGGCCGACGCGCGGGCCGTACACCCCCAAAATTCACCGCTGGCGGAGCCTGCCGAATGAATAGCGCCTACTTGCAGGAGATTGTGGCGCGCGCGCTGGCCGAGGATCTGGGCGGGCGCGGTGACGTGACCAGCGAAGCTGTGATCCCCGCCCACGCCCATGCTGCGTTCGTGATTGCGGCGCGCGGCGAGGGTGTGCTGGCGGGGCAGGCGGTCGCGGCGGAAGTGTTCCGCCAGTGCGATCCCACGCTCAAGACCTACTGGCGCGCTCATGATGGCGATGCGCTGGCAAAGGGCGATGTGGTGCTGGCGGTCGATGGGTCCGTGCGCGCCATCCTGGTGGCCGAGCGGACGGCGCTGAACTTTCTTGGCCGTCTCAGCGGCATTGCCACGCTGACGAGACGGTATGTCGAGGCGGTGAAGGGAACGGGTGTGGCCATCGCCCATACCCGCAAGACCACGCCGACCCTTCGCGCGCTGGAACTCAGCGCCGTGCGGGCGGGAGGAGGGGCCAGCCACCGCTTTGGGCTGGATGACGCCATTCTCATCAAGGACAATCATGTCGCCATCGCGGGCAGTGTGGGCGAGGCTGTGCGCCGTGCGAAGGCCCATGCCGGGCACATGATTCGCGTCGCCGTGGAGATCGACCGGCTGGACCAGCTCGATGAAGCGCTTGCCGCCGGCGCCGAAAGCGTGCTGCTCGACAATTTCTCCCTTGATGACCTTAAAAGCGCGGTGAAAGCCGCTAAGGGCAAGGCGATCCTGGAGGCCTCCGGCGGCGTTGATCTGGCAACCGTGCGTGCCATTGCCGAAACCGGCGTGGACGTGATCTCGGTCGGTGCGCTCACGCACTCGGCCGCGAATTTTGATTTCGGCATGGATGCGGCTTGAATGAGCGGCTCTACCCATAGACAGTAAGGCGGCGCGGGCATTCCGGTCTTCAAGGCGGACGCGTGGCGAAAGCAGGGCCGTTGCCGGTCCGCCGCTGGGGGATGATGAGTGATGGCTCGTGTTTATGTCGCGACCAATTTCCATACAGGCGTAGTGCCCCGTACAGGGCTGGTGCACCGCAAGGCGGAATTCACCATTCCAGCGACCGCAACGCTGGGCTTCAAGGGCGTGTTCTGGAGTGTGTTCGATGAGGTCTTCACGAAAGACGATATCGGCATCGACGTCCGCATTGGCGGCACGGTGTGCCGGGTTGAATCCGTTGAAATTTTCGTGGTGAAGCACCTGAACTTCCCCTGCATAACCGATGTGCAGACGCGATATCTGGTCCTCATCGCGATGGAAACCGACACCGAGGACGCGGGCTCAACCATCAATAACAACATGTTTTCCAGCGGGTTGAACGAGCAGGGCTTCGTGAAGGAAGTGCTGGACACTGTATCGGCCAATCCCGGGCTCGAATGGATCAAGAGTTTCCGCCATGACCGGGATTTTCCCGCGCGGCTTCTCTACAGCCATGATGGCGCTGTGCCGGCCAATGCCTCGGCCTATGCCGCGTTCTACTTTTTCGGCAATCTGTTGCTCTGGCAGGTCGAGCGGGAACTGTCCTACCTGGATATCCGGTTCAAGGGCGACGCGATCCACGACATCTCGAAGAACATGCTCAAGATCGAGCAGAAGATTGCCAACTTGAACCGATGGACCCTGACGGTGAACATATCCAACGATCCGGCGGTCAAGGCGTTCACCGCCGAAATCCGCAAGAAGCTGGGGCTGAAGAACAAGTTTGACCGATTGCCGGCGCTTACCGAGTACATCAACAATTATCTGACCCGGGCGACGGGTATCCGCCGTGACAAATATACCCAGCGTCTGGCGACGGCGGCTTCCGTCATCGCCCTTCTGGGCATACCGATCGGCTTCATCGCTATGGTGCTGGCCATCAACCCGGCGAGCATCATCGTCTCGGACGGGATGGCGGCCCTGCTCAGCCTGTCGCTGCTGATGTCGCTGGGCCCGTTGGGCATTGTCGCGCTTATCGCCGCGCTTCTTATTGCCGTGCTGATGTCGGTGTTAATCGACCGAGGCTAGCATGGGAGGCGTCAGAACTCGATCTCGCCCTGCTCGCCATGAAAATGAAAGGCGCGCACAGCCGCGCCCCAGAAATATCCGCCCAGCACGATAACCCGGCTGGCTCCGCTCCCGACCGCGAAGGCATAGGCCTCATCGAGGCGGGAGAAGGCGTGAATGTCCGCATCCGGTCTTATCGCCCGGCAGGCAGCCCGCAGCGTTTCGGGATCATGACCCCTGAGCGAGGGGCCGGTAACGATGCGGTCAAACAACGGGACGACCGGTACCAGAAGCGGCTCCAGCGCGCGCTTGGCCGAGACGCCGAGCAGGAGCACCGCGCCCTTGTGAAGCCCCTGGAACTCGATATGGCGGGCAATCGCCTGCAGCGCGGCGGGCGTATGCCCGAAATCGACAATGAGTGGTGGGGCGTTGGCGATGGTCTCGAACCGCCCGGGCAGGAAGGCGTTTGACAGGGCCTCGCCGAGATGGACCGGGTCCGGTTGTGCGTCCGGGCGTGCCGCCTTGAGGAAGAGGGCGAGGGCGGTCTGGTAGTTCTCACCCTGGTGGTCCCCGGCCAGCCGTGGCGTGAAGCGGATATCCAGCGCGCCTGCGCGGACGGTGCAGCCCTCAGCATCCTGTAACGGTTCGGACACGCTCTGCGATGCGAGCTCTGCGCGCACGTCCCGCAGGCGGCAATACGCGCCGGTCTGCCGATCCAGCCTGCCCAGAGATGCGCCGAGCACCAGCGTGCCTCCAGCGGCCACGATATCGGCCTTGTCGAACAGGATGAGTTCCTCGCTTTCGCCCAGCAACTCGGTGTGTTCAAGGTCGATGCTGGTTATCGCCGCGAGCCGGCATTGCAGCGCCCGGGTGGGATCATAGCGCCCGCCAATCCCGGCTTCGAAGATGCAGAATCCGGCCCGGCTGCGTGTGAAGTAAAGGCACGCGGTCATGAACCAGAGTTCGAACTCGCCGAAATCACCTGCCTCGGTTCCATCGCCCAGCCGGTCGGCCGCTGCGGCCACCTCCGCTTCCAACGCGCCGAGCGCAGTGTCGCTTATGGGCTCGCCATCAAGGCAGAAACGCTCATTGAACGCATAGACATGGGGTGAGGTAAACAGTCCCACACGGCGATGGGCGCATCTCATCAGGCTGGCGAGGATCGTCGCCGTACTGCCCTTCCCGTTAGTGCCGGTGATGACGACGGAGCGCCGCCCCAGCGCTTCGAGATCCACTGCCAGCTCCGTGGCCAGTGCGGCGATCCGCGCAAAGCAGATGCCCCTGCCATGGCGCGGCGCGTGAAGGGTGGAACGCCTCATCCGCTAAAGGCCCCGCGCAGCACCTCATCCCAGATCGCCATCGCAATGTCGTCGCGTCCCGCGGCCCGCAAGGAGGTGATGGACGGGTTGCCATTGACCTCCAGTACGATTGGTCCTTCTGCGCCGGCCTGAGTGTCCGGCACCAGCACATCCACCCCGGCAAGGCGAAGCCCGATGGCCTGCGCAGCCCGGACCGATATCCGCGCCAGCGCGCCTGGCACATCCGTGGTGAAGCCGGCGACCCGGCCTCCGGTCGACAGGTTGCGCCGGCCCGGTATGGGGATACGATCTGCGCTGCGCGCTACCATGCCGGGATGCAGGCCATACCCGTCCAGGGCCCTATGAAAGGCAGGATCGGGTATCGCGCTTACCCCGAAACCCAGCAATTCCTGATCCTTTGCGGCCTTTAGTTCGTCCCACGTGCGGATATCGTCTCCCTGGAGGATAAGCGGTTGCTTTTCATAGCAAAAGACGGCGCGGTCATTCAGCACGAACACGCGGTACTCCGACAAGGGCAGATAGGGCTGGACGATGATCTGATCATAATGGCGTTTCACCGCGTCCAGATAAGCCTGCACCGCGCTTAACTCACTGAATATACAAACGAAATCGCCTCGCGCGCCGCGGTTGGGTTTCAGCACGAAATCGGCCTGCAACCTTGCCAGGAAGGCGTGCAGATCCGCTTCTTCGCGGCCCGGTCCTCTCAGGGTGGCGAAGCGCGGGCTGATAAAGAATATATCGGTTTTTACGGCCCGAATATTCTGTGATTCCAGCGTCTTGGCGGTGAAGTATTTGTCCTGCGCGATCGAGGTGGCGGGCGACGGATTGATCGGGTAGGCCGCGATCGGCCCTCCACCGGTCAGGAGTCGGCCTTCCGCAGCGTTGATCTCCACCAGATAGCCCCTGCCGTCATCAAGGTCGGTAAAGTCCCAGCCATTGCGCTGGCATACCGCTCTGATGATCTCGGTATTGTAGGGTAAGGCTGCTTCGGTCATGGCCCGGTGTCCTGCGCACGGCGCGGTGATCGCAAGCGTGCAAACTAGGGCCGTGCCGGGCCGGCGTGCAATCGGGCCTGTGGTGTTGCGGGTCAGCTCTGGCTGGCAGGCAGGGAGAAGGCGCGCAGCTGCTCCACCGCTTCCGGCAGCCGGGGCCGGGCGTCCGGGCAGGGGGAGAGGGCGCAGGCGCGCTCCTGCGCTTCGTCCAGCAGGGCGGCAAAGAGCGCCGCGCGATCATCACGGCATTCGCCACAGATCGCCTCGCGCGCATCCATACGGGTCACACCGCGCCAGCTCCATGCGCCGCTTGAAAGATCAAATCGGTAGAGGTCGAGGAACTTCCATCCCTCCTCTGCGATGAAGGCGATGGCGTGGATCACATAATCGATCTCGGCCTCGTCCATTGCCCAGTGCAGGCTGACCCGGCTCCAGCCCGGCCGCAGGCCCGCATGGCCGGCGAGTACCGCCGCGCGAAAGCCTTGCGTGCGTTCATCATCAATGCCGAGCAGGTCGTGCGCATACGGCCCGGCGCAGGCGCAGCCCGCCCGCGCCTGAATGCCGAACAGATCGCTCAAAAGTGTCGTGACAAAACGCGGATGGAGATACCCGCCGCGAGGGTCCATCAGATTGAAGGAGACAATGCCCAGCCGCCGATCCGCGTCAGCAGGCCCCAGCACTTCCACGCCCCGGCTCTGGCTCCAGTGGGCAAAGGCCCGCCGCAGTGCCGCGTGCTCACGGCGATGGATGGTTTCAACGCCAACCGCATCGCGCAATTGCATCACCAGCGCCGCGCGGACGATCTGCGGC
The DNA here is from genome assembly GCA_050485925.1 of Maricaulaceae bacterium. Classification (GTDB taxonomy): domain Bacteria; phylum Pseudomonadota; class Alphaproteobacteria; order Caulobacterales; family Maricaulaceae; genus Glycocaulis. The sequence goes on along the minus strand of JBJHCI010000096.1, from coordinate 1,461 downwards.
AGGCCGGGCGTGCCCGGCTTCTCGCGACCCTCAATGTCCTCCAGAAAATCGTGCCCGCCATCCCAGACATAGCGCACCGTGCCGCCTGCGCTGACGGTCGGGGGCAGGTCGCGCCGGTAGAGCGCGGTGTCGAACACCAGAACGCCGCACGATCCCGGCCCGCCGACAAATTTGTGGGGCGAGAAATAGACGGCATCAATGCGCGCCTGCGGGTCGCCCTCCGGGTGCATGTCGATTTGCGTATAGGGCGCGCTGGCTGCGCAGTCGAGCGCGAGGATGGCGTCATGCGCGTGCAAGAGGCGGGCAAGGCGGCGCACATCGGTCTTCAGCCCCGTCACGTTGGAAGCTGCCGAGAACGCCCCAATCCGCATACGGCCCTGCCAGCACGGCTCGGTCAGCAGGGATTCCAAATGGTCAAAATCGATCCCGCCATCGGCGGCGAGATCCACGCGTACGACGCTTGCAAAGCTTTCCCGCCAGGTCAGCTCGTTTGAGTGATGCTCATAAGGGCCGATGAAGACGACAGGGCCCTGTGCGCAGATGGCTTCTTCCAGCGCGGCGCGCGCCTCGGCGCCAAGAGCGGTCTCTGCGGCCTCCCACAGGCGCGCGCAGCTCGCGGGCGGGCAGGCAATGCCGAGGATTTCCTGCAGCTTGTGGATCGCTGCCGTCGCGCCCGTCCCGCACGGGATCAGGGCATCATCGGCAGAGGCGTTGACCGCGCGCTTGATGGTCGTTTCCGCTTCACGCAGCCAGGCATTGGAGGCCCGCCCCGTAGCGCTGTCTTCGGTATGCGGATTGGCGAGGAGGGCGTGGAGCGCAGAAATCTTCTCCTCGACGGCGCGGTGCGGACGGCCGGAGGCGGTGTAGTCGGCATAGACCAGCGGACGTGTCCCAAAGGGCGTGCGTATCATCGCGTTTCCGGCAATCAGGCCGTCGCGGATCGTTTCGGGGGCGGTATGCGTCGCGGTTCTGTCCATGACAGACATGAAACCATGCCTCGCGGAGCGATTTTTACCTATTTCCGGCGGGTTCATGCTAGGAGGTGGTGAAAATCACTACGGGAGGCCGAAATGTTGGCGCTGGACGAGTCCGATGTGAAGCTGCTGCGCCTGTTGCAGGACGATTCAGACCGCACGGTCCAGGAATTGTCTGACGCGGTGGGCCTCAGCCCCACACCGGTCGCCCGCCGCATAAAGCGGCTGGAGGAGGCCGGCATTATCCGCAAGCGCGTGGCCCTGCTGGAGCCCGATGCGTTGGGCCTGAAAGCCACGCTGTTCATCTTCGTGCGCACCAACCGGCATGACGCGGAATGGCTGGGCGCCTTCTCGCGCGGCGTGGCGCGCCTGCCTGAAGTGGTGGAGTTCTACCGGATGAGCGGGGATGTGGATTATCTCATCAAGATCGTCCTGCCCGAGATCGCGGCCTATGACGCCTTCTACAAGAAACTCATCGCGATAGCGC
>JBJHCI010000095.1:0-6795 GCA_050485925.1 Maricaulaceae bacterium | reverse complement strand
GGCGCTGACCGGATCAGCGGCAAAAGCCCTGTCATAGGCCGCCACCAGCTTGTCAGCGACGCTCACCCCGCACGGATTGGCGTGTTTCACGATCACCACGGCCGCATTCTCTTCCGGGTCGAATTCGCTGACCAGCTCGAAGGCAGCATCGGCGTCCGCGAGATTGTTATAGGAGAGTTCCTTGCCTTGCACCTGTTTGGCCGAGACGATGCCGGGCCGGGGCGCAGGGCTGGCATAAAGCGCGGCCTTCTGGTGCGGGTTCTCGCCATAGCGCAGCGATTGGGCAAGCGTGCCCCCAACGGCAAAGAAGGTCTGGTCGGCCCCGTCCACTTCAGCGGCCAGACGCTCGCCAATCGCGCTGTCATAGGCGGCGGTGCGGGCAAAGGCCTTGGCGGCGAGATGACGGCGCAGAGCAAGCGTGGTCTGGCCCTCATGGGCCTCCATCTCAGCAATTACCTTGTCCAGATCATTCCCCTCCACGCAAACGGTCACATGCGCGTGGTTCTTGGCGGCAGCGCGGATCATGGCCGGCCCGCCGACATCGATCTTGGCGATACACCCGTCTATATCCGCGCCGGAGGCGACGGCTTCCTCAAACGGGTAGAGATTGACCATGAGAAGATCGATAGATGGGATGCCATGTTCTTCCATGGCGGCGAGGTCATCATCCCGGTCACGCCTAGCGAGCAGTCCACCATGAATGCGCGGGTGCAGGGTCTTCACCCGCCCGTCCATCATTTCCGGATAGCCGGTCACCTCGGCCGCATCGCGCGCTTCCAGTCCGGATTCGCGCAAGGTCGCCAGCGTGCCGCCGGTGGAGATGATCTCCACGCCCATCTCTGCAAGCTTTTTAACGTGGGTAACCAGCCCGGTCTTGTCCGATACCGAGATCAGCGCCCGGCGCACCGGCGCGAGGGTTTCATCGGTCATGAGGGGAATGCTCCATGAAAATCAGAAATCTGGTGGTCATGCGCCGCCGACGCGCCCGAGGCGCTGGAAAGCCCATCTTACACGGTTTGGTGCCCTGTCACCGCCTCCGAATGATTCCGCCTCGCCGGAAATCACCAGCTGGGTGGAGCGCACCGGCGTGCTGCCGGTGGCCAGATAGACCGAACGCTCCAGCCTGACAGGCCCGCCATCGGTGCGGAAACGCCAGCCATCACCATTGGACAGGACCAGTAATGCACTAAGGGAATCGCGCGAGAGCGAAGCCTTCACGCCGGGATGGAGATGAAAACGAATGGCAAAGCGGATCAACTTTTCCGGATCGTCCGGCGGGCCGTCTTCCACAGGGCGGTAAATACCGTCCTCGCCACGCAGATCCCCGCCATCGACGGCCAGGAAGACCCGCCGACGCACCCCCACACCAAACGCCTTGCGATAGCCATCATGGCTGGCTTCCAGCCAGATGCCGACATCTTCCTCGTTGCGCCGGGCCCGCACCGGATCAGGGCCGGTTTCAAAGCGTGCGCCAAGAAGCGCGCGTTTCCATCCCGGTCGGATGAGCCGCGCGGAAGAAGTCTCCTCCAGCGTCAGAGCCGAGTGCGCAGCCGTAGCGCGCACTGCCTCGCGCCAGCTGGCGGGCTGATCTCCGCTCCAGCCGCAATTGACGACTAGACGTCCACCGGGCGGGGCAAATTCGAAACTTAGCGCACTGGCATGGGCATTGATCCCGTGTGCGCCTCTCGCGGGACCCGCCGTGTCCATGATCACAGCCGAACCACCGGCCTCCGCGCGGTGATAGCCGGAATGGGGCGCAACATTGAAGGGTTTCACCTTTTCGCGCCCGCGCATGGCCGTCTCGATCAGGCGCGTCGTGCCCTCACCGCCCCCATGGAAGCTCGCCAACCCCTTCGGTCCCATGCGGAAAAACCGCACCGCGCCAGCCAGCCGGTCCATCGCCCGGTGAATCTCGCCATCCAGGCTGACATTGGCGGCACTGGCCAGCACTTCCAGCTCAACAAGGCTTGCCAGAATGCGGGCCGCGGTGAGCGGCGCGCGGCTGACATGGCCACCATCGGCCAGCACCTGGGCCTTAAGGTCAGCCACGAGCTGCTTTTCCGCGCGCGCCTTCATCTTCTCCGGCAGGGCAAGGCTCATCTGGGCACGTATCAACGTGATCCCCGCGCCGATCCGTTCCGCATCGGCCGGTAGCAGGGACAGCGTGCGCGACAGGCGTAGGCACTGACGCGCCAGCGTTCTGTAACGTGCCTCGATTGCACTGTGTTCACCGCCTTCGCTCAATAGCGCGCTGGCATTGAGCCAGGCCCGGACCCGACGGGCGAGAATAACCGAAGCCCAGGCAAAACTGTTCCAACGCCCGAAATGGGACAACCAGTCATCGATCAGGGTCAGAGCCGCTTCGCGCGCGGCCTCGTCCTTGACCGCAAGCAGATCATCCAGCCAGGCAAACCCGTGCAGATGTCCGGCAAAGTCTCGTGAGGGCGCGGCCAGCTCCCATACCGTTTCACCCGGCGCGACATTCAGCGTCTCACCGCCCAGCGTGAAGCGGCCAGCGAGCAGAGTCGCGCCCCGCTGGGGGTCACCGCCTTCACCGTCGCCCGGTGCGTGCTCGAAACCGCGCGGCGTCCCCGTTGACAGAGTTGCCAGCCGGTAGGGCGCGATCATGTTAACAAAGGCGGATACTTCCTGCGCGACGCTGCGCCCCAACGCGTCTGCCACATCCTTGCTGGTAACGAGTGCGCCCATAGGCCCCGCTCAGCCCCCGCGCAGGGCTGCGATATTGGCCGCATAGCGCTCCGGCCCGCCAGAGAACACCGCAGACCCGGCCACCAGCGCATCGGCGCCAGCCTCGACGCACTGGCGCGCGGTCTGAGGGTTCACCCCGCCATCCACCTCAATGAGGGTGGATGCGCCCGCAGCGTCGATCATCGCACGCAGGGCCTCGATCTTTTTCAGCTGGCTGGCGATGAAACTCTGCCCGCCAAAGCCCGGATTGACGCTCATCACCAGCACCAGATCCAAATCCTCGATCACAGGCTTCAGCACATCGGCGGGCGTGGCCGGGTTGAGCGCCGCACCGGCCTTCACGCCGTGGGATTTGATCGTCTGGATCGTTCGGTGAAAGTGCGGCCCGGCTTCGGGATGGGCCGTGATCATGTCTGACCCGGCCTCGGCAAATTGCGGGATATAGGCGTCCACCGGTGAGATCATCAGATGCACGTCGAACGGCTTTTTCGACCAGCCGCGCAGCGCCTTCACCACCGCCGGTCCAATGGTAAGGTTCGGCACGAAATGCCCGTCCATCACATCGACATGGATCCAGTCCGCGCCTGCCTCGTCGACAGCCTTCACCTCTTCGCCCAGCCGGGCGAAGTCCGCGGAGAGGATAGAGGGTGAAATCTTGACCGCGCGCGCCATGGCAACGGGCATATCAGCGCCCCCCCGCAAGGGCAAGCAGGCCCTTCCAGTCACACCTCGTCCGCTCGCACCAGCCGGGCGATGAAGAAGCCGTCCAGCCCGCCTTGGTCTGCCCACATATCCGGCCGTGTGCGCACATCGCCCTCCGGCGTGATCGCCTCGCCAAGGCCCGGCAATTCATCGGCGCTGACGGGTACACGGCGCGCCTCCGGCGTGCGCTTCAGGAATGCCGCGATCTGGTTTTCGCCCTCTTCCGGCTCCAGCGAGCAGGTGCAGTAGATCAGCCGCCCGCCGGACTTTAGCATCGCGAAGGCATTCTCGAGCAGTTTTGCCTGCAGGGCAGCAAGGCTCGCAATATCTTCCACCCCCTTCGACCACGCCACGTCCGGGCGTCGGCGCAGCGTGCCGGTCGCGCTGCACGGCGCATCGAGCAATACCGCATCGAGCGTCCAGTCCGGTTGCCAGCATGTCGCATCGGCGGTGATGATCGTGGCCTTGAGTCCCGTGCGGGCAAGGTTCTCGCTCACGCGCCTTAACCGCTTTTCGGACCGGTCGACCGCGATCACGTCAGCGCCCGCTGCGGCCAGTTGCAGCGTCTTGCCGCCCGGCGCGGCGCAAATATCGGCGATGCGCTCGCCCTCTTTGGGTGCCAGCAGCTTTACCGGCAGCGCCGCCGCTGCGTCCTGCGCCCACCAGTTCCCATCGGCAAAACCCGGCAGGGCGGTGACATCGCCAATGCCCTCTTTACGCATCGTACCGGTCTGCAGGATCGTGCCGCCAATCTCGGCGGCAAAGCCTTCGCTGTCGAAGTCCGGCTTGACGGAGAGGTCCAGTGGTGGAGCCCCAGCACGCGCAAGAGCCATCGCCCGCGCGGTCTCCTCGCCGTAAGTCTCCACCCAGCGGGCGCGCAGCCAGTCCGGCAGGTCGAGAAGCGGGTCCGCGCTGGCGAACGCATCCGCGCCCCGCTCCGATACACGCCTCAGCACGGCGTTCACAAGGCCCTTCAGGCGGCGGCCTTCTTCTGCGGCACTGGTGATGCGCACCCACCCATCCACCACCGCATGCGGCGGCGTCATCAGCACCAATAGCTCGGCTGATCCCAGGGTAAGCACGGCCCGGCCAAACACTTCGCGCGGACGCAAGGGCTTGTCGAGGAAGGCGTTAAACGCCGCTTCCAGCGTGCCCCGGCGGCGGATCGCAGCGGCGAGAATGGCTCTCGCAAACGCCCGGTCGCGCGCCTCCATGCTTTTGTATCCGGGTTGCTCACTGAGTGCCGTGTCGAGCGCCGTGCCCTGCGCATCAATCGCAAGAAACGCGCGCAGCGCCGCCTCGCGGGCGGAGAGCGGGCGGGGCTGTCGGAGCTTTTGACGAGGCGGGTTCATGGCGGGCGGCGTATCATGGGTCTGGCGGGATGGCGAGGCTAAGATGCGGCCACCTTGCGGGGCTGTTACGCCGAATTAATTTCGTGGGTCAGCTTCCGGTGCCTAGCCTTGGTCTTTCTGTCCTGACGGGAGGATGTCATGGCGTTTTCGCTAACAATTGCGGTTGCACTGGCGCTGACCGCTGGCAGCAACCCGGCGTCTGACGAAGCGCTGGACGCCTATGAGGCCGCGCTGCGTACACCGGCCCATCTCCAGCCCATGTCCTATGGCGGCGGCGTGGAGTGGACCTTCCAGGCCGAGCCGGCAGGAGACGATGGGCCGCGCTGCCGCATCTATGTGCGCGAGTACGGGCGCGAGGACGCTGAGCCGTGGATCGTCGTCCATGGCGGGTTCGGGGCCGAACACAGCTATCTGCTGGACGCCTTTGCCGGGCTTGAGCGCGAGGTAAGGCTCATTTTCTATGACCAGCGCGGCAGCCTGCGTTCCCACTGCCCCACTGAATATGTGACCAGTGACGCCCATGTCCTCGACATTGAGCGGCTGCGGCGCGTCATGGGTCTTGAACGGATCAATCTGGTTGGCCATTCCATGGGCACGCACCTCACCGGGCGGTATCTTGAACGGTTTGGCCAGTCCGTTGACCGGATCGTGCTGCTCGCGCCCGCCCATTTGCGCTACCCGCTGGAGGAAGCCGATCTGGCCGCCAATCCGGCCGCGGGTGACAACAACGCCGCAGGCGGACAGATGATGAACCGGGACGTTGTGACAGCGCAGATCGAGGCGGAAGGCTTCGGTGAGGAAGAAGAACTGGGCCTTCGCGAACGCGATTTCGCCTGGCGGATACGTTTCACGGGCGTGAATAGCTACAGCGTCAGCCATTGGCGTGAGCTGAGAGGTGGCGGCGCGTTCTATTCAGGAGAGGCCGGGCAGGCCGCCTGGCAGAGCAGGCCGGAGACCGTCGATCTGGTCCCGGTTTTCAAGGCACATCCCGGCCCTGTCAGCGTGATCATTGGCGACCATGACTTTGCCGACCCCGGAGCCGGCCTCAACCGCCACTGGTTCGAGGATGATCCACAGGTCTCGCTGACGGTGCTCGAAAATGCCGGGCACAATGCGTGGCTGGACCAGCCCCGCGCCTTCCGGCGGGCTCTGGTCGAGGCGATGGGGCTGGGCGGGGATTAGGTTGCCGTCGCACTTCGCGGTCGATGAAAGTGTCTGGTTCCGCTCGCAGGACGAACGGGACAACGTCCGCCGCAGGAGCCAATCTAACCTAACAGCTCTAGAATTTGCCCTGCGCCGTGCTCTCGATTTCCTCGCCTCGTTCGTCCAGCGTTGCGATCCGGCGAGCATCGAACTCGGTAACACGCTGCTTTTTCCAATCAATGTCGGCCTTCCCGCCATAGGCAATCAGCGCAGCGGAATGGGGGTCGTCGGCTTCAACCTCCGCGACATAATCTACGAAAGCATCGACACGAGAAATGACTTGAAACTTCGCCATCGGCGCACCCTTCCCTGTAAGAGTGGCATACTAGAATGGTTTGGGGTGTTAGGCCAAACCTAGCGCCTGGTGAGCTGGTATCGACCGCCCCCCACAAACTCCAACCAGCCGTGATCTCGCAAGAACTGTAGCTGCTGACGAATCTTCTCCCTGACGTGCCGGTTTTCCGGATAGAGCGCGCTTAACGCCGGAACGAAGCCATAGGCGTCATCAATGGTGAACTCGGTTCGGCCAAGCATCTCTATTTGCGCCATAGTCTCAATGAGCCAGCCTCGCGCATCAGGTTTCTTTTCACGCAAGAATGAGGTGCGACGCCACCGGTTGATGACCTCTTCGCGATCTACGATCTGCCCCTCTCGGACGATGTCAATTCGACCCAACGGCGGAACGCGGCTAACCAGAATATTGCACCCGACCCACCCGGCCCGCCGTGCTGTCGGAGCAAGCGGTTTGCGTTTCTCGATAAGGTCGGGGGTGAAGAAGTGTTTCGGTACGACGATCAGATCGCGAACAGCGCGATCCTCAGGATGGTAG
>JBJHCI010000094.1:2872-6867 GCA_050485925.1 Maricaulaceae bacterium | reverse complement strand
CAGCGGCCGAGGGGCAGGACGCCTTGCGCAGCGAGGCGCAACAGGCCGGACGCCTTGTCCAGCACTGGCAGCGTTGATTTCTCGATCCGGTCGAAAAGCTGCTTTTCGTGGATCACCGCCATGCCCAGCGCATCAAATGTATCAAGCGTCTCGTACTTGGCGTCTTCGGGGAAGGTTCCCTTCAAGGTCCTCTTCTGCAACGCGGCCAGCCGGGCGAGGCGTTCGAAAGGCTGGCCGGGGCCGGACTTGAACCAGCTCTCGCAGACCGGGGTCTTCAGACGGGCGCGCACATAGCTGGCGAGCTTCACCTTATTCTGCTCGCCGACCAGATTGTCTTCCATGGCCAAGAGGCGCTCGATCTGTTCCGGCGGGCTCATGGCGTCTTTGAGCGCCTCTTCCACCGTTTCCGGTGAGAGCAGGCGCGCGGAGCGCACGGTGAAGGCTTCCACCAGTGCTTCAGGGTTGAGATGTTCGCCCGACGCGGCAATCAGGCGCTGCGCGAGCGTGCGAGCGAGCTTGATCTCCTCAAGCACATCATCCGGTTTGAACCGCTTGGGCTGGCGTAGCGCGTCCAGGACGCGCCGGGCGATCTCGCCATGGCTTTCGGGCAGCTGCTTCTGAGAAAACTTCGCGGCGAGGCGCTTGGCGCCCTCCGGCGCGCGGATCATGCTGTCATGGGTCTGCGTGCCGGAAAACACGCTGGTCAGGCGCTCGACATGTGCGCCCAGATCGCGGCTCTGGCCTATGATCTGATGCAAGGCCCGGTCAAAAGAGAGCATTTCGGCGAGGAAGGCGTCGGCTTCGCGTGATGCAAACGCCCGCGCCTCGGGATCCTCGGGCAGGTCGTCGTGAAAATCGAGCAGCATCTCGGCCTTTTTCGCCATCCCGGCGGCGTTGGCCAGGCGCTGAGCTATGGCCCGGCGCAGGCGCTGCTCGGCGCTGCCTTCCGCGAAGATGCGCTCGGTAAGCTCGGCGAAGCTGGTATTCTTGGGGTCCTGCTCCTTGCGCCGGGCCTCCTTTCGGGACTTCTCGATGGCTTTCTCGGCCAGCTCGGTGAGCAGGCGGACATAGGCGTGTACCGACGCGTCGGAGTTCTGCGCGCGCGCCACGGCGACGATCTGGATGGCGTGTTGCAGGTCGGTCTCGCTGGCGTCGAGTGCCTCGACGAGATCGGGTCGGTACATCAGCTCCAGCGGACACACCTCCTGGCGCTCCAGCCACTGAGACAGCGCCCGGCGCATCGTGTCGCGTGCGGCTGGGCCGGCCAGATCCTCCGGCGTTACACAGGGCAGCTTGGCTTCGCCGGTTTTCTCCTTCGGGTTGGAGAAACGTTCCTCGCCCACCTCATGGATGGTAACCGTGCTGAACGTGCCAGAACTGGCGCTCCAGGTTTCGCGGGCCACGCGCGCGGACCCGCGCGCGGACATGGACGCCAGTTTGTCGGCGAGTGCTATCGCATCGCTGCGCTCCTTGAGCGCCTCGACCAGCACCCATTCCGCCTTGGGGTGCTTTTTGAAGAAGACTTCAAAATGGACGTCGCCTGACGCCATGCAAGCCGCCTTTCCGTTTCCGGAAGCGCACACTGGCCCTGTTATGCTTAACCGGTAGTAACCGGGACCTTTCAATGCCCCTTGCCCGGCGCGCAAGGGGCTGTAGGTTACGAGCAAGGCGTTAAATCACACCGCAAGGGTTCACGGGGCATGACAGAAATCGCGCTCGTCGATGATGACGAGAATATCCTGACATCAGTATCGATTTTCCTCGAAGGCGAGGGCTATGCGGTGCGCACCTTTACCGACGGGGTTGAAGCCCTGTCAGAGCTCGTCGACACTCCTCCCGACCTGGCGATATTCGACATCAAGATGCCGCGCATGGACGGTCTGGAACTGCTCCGCAAGGTCCGTCAGAGCTCTAACCTGCCGGTGATTTTCCTTACCTCCAAGGATGGAGAGTTCGACGAAGCGTTGGGGCTGGATCTCGGTGCCGATGACTATATCGCCAAGCCCTTTTCCCATCAGCTTCTGGCTAAGCGGATCAAGGCCGTGCTGCGCCGCGCCCAGCCCGAGGATGCGCCCCCGGTGCCCGGCGAAAGCGACCAGAAGGCAATTATCCGCGGATCGCTGACATTGGATCCCAACCGCCATGCCTGCCTGTGGAACGGCAAGCCGGTGCGCCTGACGGTGACAGAATTTCTGATCCTGCAGGCCCTCGCCAACCGCCCAGGCTATGTCAAAAGCCGCGATAATCTGATGGATGCGGCCTATGACGATCAGGTCTATGTCGATGACCGCACGATCGACAGCCACATAAAGCGCATCCGCAAGAAGTTCCGGGTGGTTGACGATACATTTGACGGGATCGAGACCCTTTATGGCGTCGGATACCGCTACAAGGAAGCCTAGTCGCTCCGGTAGGCAAGCGCGCGGCGTGCGTGGCCGGCTTGCCGGTCTGCGTGCCATGCTGGGCCAAGCCCTGTTCTCCCGGCTGGCGCTCGGCATCCTCATGGCAAACCTTGTGGCGCTGGGTTTTCTGGCGCTCGGCACGCTTGCCCTGACGGAAAACCGGACCGGCCTTATTGACGCCAAGGTGGATTCGCTCACCTCCCAGGCTGATATCATTCGCAATGTGATCACCGAGACGGCGGTGGAGGGCGCGCCAGAGCCCGGCCTCAACACCCGGTTGGCCGCCGAGGTGCTGTCGCGGCTTTACGTGCCGGCGGGTACGCGTGCTCTCATTTATGACCGTGAGGGCCGTCTGGCCGCCGACAGCTATCTCAGCGCCGGGCGGGTCAGTGTCGAACTGCTGCCGCCGCCGGGCGAACACGATATTGGCGGCACGCTCACCACCGGCTGGCGCGGCCTGCGGGATTTTGTCGGTGGGTTCTTCCTTCCCGAAGCTGAACGCGAGGCCCGGGAGCGCACGCTTTCAGAGGAAATCGCACTGGCCCAGCGCAGCGGTGATCCGGTGGCGGGCATTCGGCGCGGACCTCAGGGCGAACGGGTGGTTTCGGTGACCCTGCCCATCGCGCCGGTGCAGACCGTGGTCGGCTCGGTGACCTATGAATCCTACGATTACGACGCGCTGATCGCTGCCGACCGCCTGGCTATCCTGCCCTATCTCGGCTTTGCAGCTCTCATTATCGTGGCATTCGGCACGCTGTTGGCGGTCCGCATTGCAGGTCCGGTCAAGCGCCTGTCCGATGCCGCCCGCTCGGTGCAACTGGCCGGCGGACGGCGCGTGCCACTGCCGGACTTCTCGCGCCGGCGCGACGAGATCGGCGATCTGGAGCAGGCCTTCCGGGCGATGACCGATGCGCTCTATGATCGACTGGACGCCATTGAGAGCTTTGCCGCCGACGTCGCCCACGAAATCAAAAACCCGCTCACCTCCATCCGGTCGGCGGCCGAAGTGCTGGTCCGGGCGAAGGATGATGCCGCGCGCGCCCGGCTGGTAAGCGTGATCCAGAAGGATGTGGGGCGGCTGGACCGGCTGATCACCGATATTTCCAATGCTTCGCGCCTCGATGCGGAACTGGCCCGCGATACAGTGGAGCCCGTCGATCTGACACGTCTGATCGGGGATATCGTACGCGTCTATATCGACGGCGAACGCTGCCAGCCCGGCCAGCTCGTGCTGGAAGCCGATGCCTCGCCGGCCTTCGTGCTGGGGCGTGAGGAGCCGCTGGGGCGAGTCTTCACCAATCTGATCGATAATGCACTGACCTTCTCGCCTGCCGGCGGGATGGTGCGCGTGCGCATCCGGCGCGGGACTGGGCGGGCGCGTCTTGCCGTAACAATCGAAGATGATGGGCCAGGCATTCCGCCGGAGGCCCTGGAGACCATCTTCCAACGCTTCTATACGCAGCGCCCATCCGGCGCTGCCTTTGGCACGCATTCAGGGCTGGGCCTGGCCATCGTCCGGCAGATCGTCAGCGCTCATGGCGGGCAGGTATTTGCTGAGAACCGGCATCCGGCGGGAAGCGGCGCGCGTTTCAC
>JBJHCI010000094.1:0-2862 GCA_050485925.1 Maricaulaceae bacterium | reverse complement strand
TGCCAGGCGTGTCTATCTGAACACGCCTGTTGCATTCCTGCCGTGAAAGCTCTTTCACAGAACTGAAATGCAGGGTTAGATAGGTGTTCGCGCAGCCTCCCGAGCCCTTTGAAAGCCTTCATGATCGGCCTTGTCATCGTCACCCATGGACAGCTTGCCCAGGAGCTGGTGGCAGCCACCGAGCATGTGGTCGGAAAGCTGGCTGCCTGTATTCCGGTATCGATCGGCGCGGACGACGATATGGAGGTGCGCCGCGATGATATCCGCGCTGCGGTACGCGCGGCCGATGAGGGCGATGGCGTTATCATCGTGACCGATATTTTCGGAGGCACGCCGTCCAATCTGTCCATGTCATTGCTGGAGAAGAGCCGGGTGGAAGTCATCGCCGGGGCCAATCTGCCCATGATGATCACGCTGGCCGAGGCGCGCGCCCGGCTGAGCCTTGCCGATCTGGCTTCCAACGCCTCGAGTGCGGGCCGGCGCTATATCACGGTCGGCTCCCACCTGATTGACGGATTGTCGTGAACACGGTGCAGTGTGAAGTCGCGATCGTGAATAAGCGCGGGCTGCACGCCCGCGCAGCCGCGAAATTTGTCGGACTGGTCCGTGCATTCGATGCCGGGATCGAGGTTTCGCGCGAGGAGGAAACCGTCGATGGCAGTTCGATCATGGACCTGCTCATGCTGGGGGCAGGCCCCGGTACGCGCATCACGATCACCGCTTCAGGCCGGGAAGCCGCCGAGGCGTTGACCGCGCTGAGAGCCCTGGTGGAATGCGGGTTCGAGGAAGGCGAATAGGCGAAACGCCTAATCCCGCTTTTCTTCTCCGCCGCCGAATACGTCCGGTGTGCTGGCGCCGTCTTCATCATCCTGCAACGTGTCGCCAGCCTGCTCAACCGGTCCGGCATCGGTCTGTGCCGCCAGTTCCTGCGGGCGCGGCGCATCACCGGTTTCCGGCTCCAGCGTATCGTCAGCCGCCGCAGGGCTGGCTGCGTCCGCCTCATCAATATCAGACGGCGCATCGGACGCTGTCATGGGTGACGGCATAGGCGGAGGCGGGGGGATATCCATGGAACGGGCTTCATGGCGTGGATCGGTCTGCGCTGACACAGCCTCCTCGTCGGACCCTTCTAGAGAAGCAGTTTCAGCCTCGCCGGTGCCGGCCGGTGCATCAGGGCTTGCATCGGCTTTGGCGGCGGTCTCCGCCTCGGACTCTGCTCCGGCGTCTGTTGCAATAGCGTCTTGCACGCTGGCGTCTGTAGCGTTGGGGCTGTCTGCTTGCGCCTCCGAATCGTCCTGATCCGAGGACCCGCGCTGAACCTCCTCTTCCGTTTCGGCAGGTGTAGCCTCTGCCGTGTCGCCATCCTGCGGTGTGTCGATGGAACGGGCCGAGATCGCCGCCGCACCAATGGCAGCCACACCGGCAGCCGCGGCGCGTCCGGCATCACCTTCGGTGGCCGCTTCGCTTTGCGCACCGTCTGACACAGCTTCTACAGCGTCTTCGGTGGTTTCGTCGGTCAGGGCGGGCGCAGTGTCCTTGCGGGTCACCATTTCGCCGGGCGGATGACGCAGGACATGGTCGGCCAAGCGCGCCACGCGTGCCTCAAGCCGCACGCTGTCGCGCCAGCGATTGATAAAGCCTCCGGCCATGAAGAAGAGAGCAGACGCGCCGAGCGCTATCAGCGCTGGCAGCATGGCGGCTTCCTGCCCCGCAATCGCTATCGCACCGCATAGTATACCGACCAGAAATACCGGCACCCAGACAAACCGCCATGAGCGCGCACCAAAGGCCAGCACTGCGCCGGCGGCGACACCGATGCCGAATATCGCGGCCCCCTCATGACCGGCGAGCTGCGGTACGGCACTGACCAGCACGTCGGAGAGGCCGGGCATGATCCCGGCAAGGCGTGCCTCGGCGAGGCCGGGCTGCACAGCGGCGATTGCGGCAAAAATGTCGAACACGGGCAGTCCAGCCGCGATGCCCGGTGCAAAGATGGACAGCATGGCCACCAGTTGCGGCCAGACGATGAGCGCGCAGACCGCCAGCAGGGCGGCCATTGTCAGTAGCCAGTTCATATTGCGAGCCACGCCAGCCCGCGAGAGCAGTCCGGGCGCATCGCCATGGGTGCGCGTCCAGCTATTGGTGCGGTAATTGACCACCGCGACCGGACGCGAGCGGCGCTTGGGGCCGGGTTGCAGCCGGATCACGGCGGCATAGTCACCCGGCTCCAGTGAAAAGTCGCGCGCGCCAAAACGCACCGGATGACGTTCGCCATCGAGATCCTGTATCCGGCGCTCATCGGCGCGGGCGCGCGGATCAGACCCGATGACCTGTCCGGGCGCGACATAAAAGTCGATCGTCTTGCCGCCAAAACGCTGGCTGGCATGGGCGGTCGGCAAAATAGACATAACGCTCACAACCCCTCATCACGCGCCGTTTCGTGCTCTTTACCGGCTGTTAGCCAATGGCACAGGGCGCTCCCTCATAAACCAGTCTATACAAATTCCGGGCCGATTTAACCTCTTGTTTATGAATTCCCTGCGTCAAGGGCGTGACGGGCTGGCAGGCGGGGCGTTTGCGCTCGCCTGTCCCGCGGTCTATAGAGGCGCGCTGTAGGCCCTACCGGCCTCTCAACCTCCCCGCAACACGAAGGTTTCCCCCATGACACTGCTTTTCGACGCGCCCGGCGGCAAGGACTATCTGGTCAAGGATATCTCGCTTGCCCGCTGGGGCCGTATCGAAATGGAAATGGCCGAGATCGAAATGCCGGGCCTGATGGCCCTGCGTGAGGAGTTCGGCGCCTCGCAGCCCCTGAAGGGCGCGCGCATTGCCGGCTCCCTGCACATGACCATCCAGACCGCC
>JBJHCI010000093.1:5461-6881 GCA_050485925.1 Maricaulaceae bacterium | reverse complement strand
GCGATATAGTTGCGCGTCGCCTGCTAGTACTGGTCGAAGAGCGCGGCCAGCTCCATCTCGCTCGCCCCGCGTGCCAGACCATCGGCCAGCGCCCGTTCGGCCGCGCGCAGCGCGGCTTCGGCATCGGCAAGCGTGCCAAGCTCGGCCCTCAACGCGATCTGCCAGAGATCTTCGTCCATATGGCCAAGATCGGTGATCTCGCGCGCGCGGCGCACCTCGTGCATCGCCGTGCGCAGGCCCAGGAACACGATGCGGTCGCGGAAATAGGACGAGGGCGCGTCCGACAGCGCATCCAGTGCCATGGAGAGCCTCTGTACGGCCTCAGGCGCGCGTTCAAGGCGCAGATGGGGCTGATCGTCCAGCCAGGGCGAAATGGCGTTCAGAGGGGTTTCTGCAGGGCTTTGCGGGCGTTCTGAATAGGGCGCGGCCCCGACCACAAACCCGCGGCGCTCATGTGCCACCGCGCGCGCCATCGCATCCAGGAAAAGCCGTTCCGGCAGGCGCAGGGCTATCGGCCCGGTGCGCCCGGACTGCCCGGCTCCGTCCATGCCCTCCACACGCACCAGCACGCGCTCACCAGCCAGTTTGTGGCGCGCAGTTTCCACGCTGGCGCGGTAACGGTCCTGCTCGCGGGTGGGGGTCACCGCGCCGGACGGGATATCGATGGCGTCCCAGTCGCCGTCGGCGGGGTCGCGGCCCTCGCCGGGGTCGGGGGCAATGAGCAGGCGGTAGGCCTCGATGCCGTAATCGTCCTCGGCGGTGAACTCCAGGATCAGCCGGCCTTCGCGATGGCTTTCCGGCTCAGCTACGAGCGCCAGCCGGGGCGGACGATCGGGAATGAGGGTGATGTCGATACGCTCATGGAAGGTGCCGAGGCGCAAGGTGACAGGTCCGCTTTGGGTCAGCTCAACGCGCATCTGGCGCACGCCCGGCCCGATTTCCTCGATGTCCGCCTCGCGCGCACCGATAACGCGCGGATCACGGCGGGTACCGGTAATGCGTGCAGCAAGCACCGAGCCTTCGGGCGCGCGTGCCTCGCGTCTTTCACGCAGGAACTGCACGGGCCGCCCGGTATAATCGGGCGGTTCGATCCAGAACTCGGCCATGGCGCGTTCCGCGCCGCCGGACAGGGGCCGTGCCGAGAATGCATCGCCCAGGCGCGGGGCCGCCAGATCACCCGCATGGAGCACGCCCACGCCCAGCACGATCACAGCCAGAATGCGCAGGCCATAGGGGTCCAGCCCTGCCC
This sequence comes from Maricaulaceae bacterium, assembly GCA_050485925.1. Classification (GTDB taxonomy): domain Bacteria; phylum Pseudomonadota; class Alphaproteobacteria; order Caulobacterales; family Maricaulaceae; genus Glycocaulis. The sequence goes on along the minus strand of JBJHCI010000093.1, from coordinate 5,632 downwards.
AGGCGGCTTTGGGACGGCGGGCCTTTGCGCGGGCCAGCGCCTCGCGCATCCGGCCTCTGTGAGCAAGCCAGAGCACGCTTTCGCCGGTGGCGGGCTCATCACGCAGCGCTTCGAAGGGACGGCCGACGAGCGCGCTGTCTTCCTCCACGCGCCGCTCTGCTTCGGTAGTGG
>JBJHCI010000093.1:0-5451 GCA_050485925.1 Maricaulaceae bacterium | reverse complement strand
GTGGAGGGCCAGCGGAACGCGCGGGTCGGCCGGATGGCGAGTGCCACGCCCGCCCCGAACAGGATGAGCGCGCTGAACATCCGCCAGGGATCGCCAATGCGCTCGAACAGGCCCGTAACCGCAAGGATCAGGTATAGCGCGATCATGGCCGCCGGGCCTGCGAGCACCGGCGCGGCGCGCTCCCAGATGAGCCCGAGGCGGGCAAGTTGGACGGGCCAGTTCGTCATTGCGCGGGCCAGATTAGCGGGAGTGCTGCGCGTGCGCACCCCGGTCACGCATCATACGATGCAGTCCGGCGCTCGGGTCAGTCGATCCAGCCATCATCCTCGAAACGTTCCCGTCCGGGGATGGAAGGCCGTCCGTCGCGTGCCTCCTCTTCGTCGGCGAAGAGGTCTTCATCTTCCTCAGCTGCCGGTGCCGGCTGGCTCACGTGCTCTTCACCCCACAAGGGCGGCGCGCGCTCAAGCCCGCCCCGATTGCCGCAGGCGGCAAGCGTGAAAGTGGCAAGCACCACAAGGAGAAGAAGGATACGCATGGGTGTTACGCCTTTTGCGCTGCTAGCCGGCCTGTCCACAGGGCGCACTGTTCGCGCACCCGTACCGGGGCCGTGCCGCCATAGCTCACTCGGCTTTCCATGGAGGCCCGGGCAGAGAGCACGGTAAAGACGCTGGCGTCAATGCGCGGCTCGACAGCCCTGAAGGCGTCCAGCGGCAGGGCGGAGAGCGCGATGCCGCGCTTTTCGGCCTCCTTCACGATGCTGCCGGCAATATGGTGGGCATCGCGGAAGGGCAAGCCCAGTTCGCGCACCACAAAGTCGGCCAGATCGGTGGCGTCCGAATAGGCTTCGCCGGCAGCCTCTTCCATCGCCTCGCGGTTGAAGGATAGGTCAGCGGCCATACCCGTCATCGCGGCGATGGCCAGTTCAAGATCATCAAAGGCGGTGAAGACCAGCGCCTTGTCCTCCTGCAGATCCTTCGAATAGGCGAGCGGCAGGCCCTTGCACACGATGATCAGGCCCTGCAGCGCGCCCGCGATCCGGCCTGGCTTGGCGCGCACCAGCTCGGCGGCATCGGGATTACGCTTCTGCGGCATGATTGAGGAGCCGGTGGAGAAGGCATCGGTCAGCCGTGCAAAGCCGAACCGGCGAGAGGTCCACAGCACGATTTCCTCGGCAAAGCGGGAGAGATTGACCGCCGCAATGGTGGCCGCGCTCAAGGCTTCCAGCGCGAAATCGCGCGAGGATACCGCGTCCAGCGAATTGGCCATGGGCCGGTCGAAGCCGAGCGCTTTGGCCGTCATGTCCCGATCGATGGGAAAGGCGGTCCCGGCAAGCGCGGCTGCACCCAGCGGGCTTTCATTCAGGCGCATCCGGGCGTCGGCGAACCGGCCTATATCGCGCTCTGCCGCCTCCACCCAGCACAGGAGGTGATGGCCAAGGCTGACCGGCTGGGCCGTCTGCAGATGCGTAAAGCCCGGCATCACCCAGTCGGCATGAGCCTCAGCCTGGGCGACAAGGGCACGCTGATAGGCACGAAGCCCTGCCTCCATGCGTTCACACGCCTCACGCAGCCAGAGCCGGAAATCGGTTGCCACCTGATCATTGCGAGAGCGCGCCGTGTGCAACCGGCCTGCCGGTGCGCCGATGCGGTCTTTCAGCGCGGCCTCGATATTCATGTGCACGTCTTCAAGCGCTGCGGACCATGTGAATTTCCCGGCGCGGATATCGGCGCGGATGGTCTCCAGCCCTGCTGCAATGGCCGCCGCATCCTCGCTTGAAATTATGCCGCAGGCAGACAACATCGCGGCATGGGCCAGACTGCCATTAATGTCCTGCCCGGCGAGGCGCTGGTCGACGTCCACCGAGGCGTTGATCGCCTGCAATATGGCGGACGGGCCGCCGGAAAAACGCCCGCCCCACATGTCCGTGCCGGAGCCGGACGGATTGGCGGGAGTGTCAGAACGGGTCATGGGCAGATCCTGAAGGAAACGAGATGAATGAGGCAGTGAAAGTCTGGCTGAAAGCGAACGGGCTGAAAACGGCGATCATCGCGGCAACGGTAATCGGGGTCGGTGCGGTGCTATACGTCATTTTCGCCTCGCTTGTCAGTTCCACGCCCGGCCCGCTCGACAGCTATGCGCGCGGGGAGATGCGCGCCTTCGTTTCGATGTCCGATCCGCCTGCCCAGCCGCTGGGCAGGATCATCACCGGTGATGGCGCGGAAATCACGCTGGCAGACCGACGCGGCAAGCTGATCCTCGTTAATTTCTGGGCCACCTGGTGTGCGCCCTGCATCATCGAGATGCCTGAGCTGGACGCGCTGCAGGCGCGCCTCGGCTCGGATAATTTCGAGGTGGTGGCGGTCTCCATGGATCGCACCATGGACGATGCCCGCCGCTTTTATGAGGAGAACGGGCTGGCCCATCTCGCGCTGTATCACGATCCGGCCCTGCGCCTGGCGCTGAGTGCGGGTGCGCGCGGACTGCCCACCACCATCCTCTATGATCGCCATGGCGGCGAGATCGGCCGGCTGTCCGGCGAGGCGGCCTGGGCAAGCGAGGATGCCGTGGCCCTCATCGAGGCCGCCCTGGCGCGGTATTAGGAAGCGTGTCATCACCCGGCCTGGCCGGGTGAGCCGGACCCATGGAGCACAACACGCAGGCGGGGATCCAGAGATCGTAGAGCGATGCCGGTGCCAAGCGGCTCTGGGTTCCCGCCTCAAGCGGGAACGACGAAGAAGAAGCGGAACCGGCGGAGGGGTAAAGCCCCTACCGATCCCTCTTCGCCTGCGCCTTCTTGATCTGCTGGCTCACCCGGCCCACTTCGCGCGGATCGGTGATCTGCTCGTTCTTCTTGCTGGGCTTGGCCTTCATGCCCTTGTCAGCGGTCTTGCTCGTGGGGCGTTTGGGCGCGCTGGCGGCGGCTTTCAGTTCCATGGCGCGCTTCATGCCGGACGCGGTCGCCTGACGGGCGGAGAGCTCACGCCGGCGGGTCTGCTCGGAATTGAGGCGTTTGAGCGCCTGAGCCAGCACAGCCATCTTGTGCTTGGTGCCGAGATTATCGCCCGCGGGCTTTGCCCCTTGCGGCTTGGCCTTGCCGCGCATCTCACGGCGCTGACGCTGGCCGATCTCGCGCGCCCGGTCCCGGCGCTCGCGGATACGCTTGATGGTGTCGGCAAGCGCCTTGTCGTCCAGGGCGCCGATCTCCGGGTGATGGGATTTTTCCACCAGAGCGGCTTCATCCTTGTCCAGAAGGCGGGCTTCTTCCTTGCGGCTGATCGCCATGAGGGATCTCCTTTGCGTAAGCGTTGATCGCGATAATCGGTTGAAAGACCGCACCTTGCCAAGGCGGCAAGCACCGATCCTCTGATATTTTTCAGCGTGTCTGTCCAATCGGGAAGTTGCCCGGTCTGCCAGAGCGGGTGTTCAGTGATGTCTGCTGAATCCAGGAGAGGATGAGATGAGATATCTGCTGGCAACGCTCGCGGCATCGTGTGCGCTTGCAACAGGCGCGCAGGCGCAGGAGACGCCGGGCGAGGCGCTGGAGGCGCTTTACGAGGTGATCTCCGGGCCTGTCGGGGAGACGCGCGACTGGGACCGCTTCCGCGAGTTGTTCCTGCCCGGCGCGCAGATGAGCGTGGTGGTCACCGCGCCTGATGGCGCTGAGCGGGTCGTGGTGCTGACGCTGGAGGACTATGTCGAGCGCAATGGCGAGCGGCTGGCCGAGATCGGCTTTACCGAAACCGAAACCCGCCGGGTGACCTATCTCTATGGCGGGATGGCCACCATCCTCTCCGCCTATGAGGCGATCCGGGCCGATACAGGCGAGATGATTGCGACAGGGGTGAACAGCCTGACGATTGTGGATGATGGGGGACGCTGGAAGATCGCCTCCATCGCCTGGCGCGCAGCCGATGAGGCCTGGCCCGTGGACCGCGCTTTCGAGCGGGTGCAGTAATGAAAAAAAGCCCCGGAGCGGATGCTCCGGGGTTTCAATCTTCAAACGGCGTCAAGACCTTAATAGCCGATCTTGCCCAGTTCTTCTTCCAGCTCCGGCACGGCCTTGAACAGGTCCGCGACGAGGCCGTAATCGGCCACTGAGAAGATGGGGGCTTCCTCATCCTTGTTGATCGCGACGATCACTTTGGAATCTTTCATACCCGCCAGATGCTGGATGGCACCGGAAATGCCGACCGCGATATAGAGTTGCGGCGCGACGACCTTGCCGGTCTGACCGACCTGATAATCGTTCGGCACGAAGCCCGCATCCACCGCGGCGCGGCTGGCACCCACGGCGGCACCCAGCTTGTCGGCGATCTTTTCCAGCATGGCGAAATTCTCGCCATTACCCATGCCGCGCCCGCCGGAGATAACGATCTTGGCCGCGCCCAGTTCCGGGCGGTCGGATTTGGACAATTCCTCGCCGACAAAGCCGGACTTGGCAGTGGCATCCGGCGCGCTGATGGTCTCCACGCTGGCAGACCCGCCATCGCCGGCCTTTTCAAACGTGGTCGGGCGCACGGTGATCACTTTCACCTTGTCGGATGATTTCACCGTCATCATGGCATTGCCGGCATAGATCGGGCGCACGAACGTGTCCGCGCTTTCCACGGCGGTGATATCGGAAATGATCATCACGTCGAGCCTGGCCGCGACGCGGGGCATGAAATTCTTCCCCACGGTCGAGGCCGGTGCCAGGATGGCGTCATAGCCATCGGCCACCGAAAGGACGGCCGCTTCCAGCGCTTCGGCGAGCTTGTGGCCGAGGGCTGAGGATTCGGCGAGCATCACCTTTTTGACGCCGTCCACCTTGGCTGCTTCGTCGGCGACGGACTGCGCGCCCTCACCGGCGACCAGGATATGGATATCCCCGCCGATTTTCCTCGCCGCCGTTACGGCAGCCCGGGTGGCTTCGTTGAGGGTCTTGTTGTCGTGTTCTGCAATAACGAGGACGGACATGATCTACAGCACTCCCGCTTCGTTCTTCAGTTTGGAAACCAGCTCTGCGACCGATTCCACCTTCACCCCGCCCTGGCGCTTGGGCGGCTCGGCCACTTTGAGCACCTCAAGGCGGGGGCTGAGATCCACGCCGTAATCTTCCGGCGTTTTCGCGTCGATCGGCTTGCGCTTGGCCTTCATGATGTTCGGCAGGGACGCGTAGCGCGGCTCATTGAGGCGCAGATCGGTCGTCACGATGGCCGGCAGGGCGATTGCGACGGTCTGCAGACCACCATCCACTTCGCGCGTCACGTTTAGGCCGCCATCGGTCTTCTCCACCTTGGAGGCGAAAGTGCCCTGCGGCCAGCCCAGCAGCGCGGCCAGCATCTGGCCGGTCGCGTTCGTGTCGTCATCAATCGCCTGCTTGCCGAGCAGCACGATTTCCGGTGTCTCCTCGCCGACGATCTTTTCAAGGATCTTGGCGACCGCCAGCGGCTCCACGGCGGCGTCCGTGGT
>JBJHCI010000092.1:0-6974 GCA_050485925.1 Maricaulaceae bacterium | reverse complement strand
GCTAAAGCTGGATCCCGACGCGGCGTTCAAGAAGTCTGCGCGCGTGGTCGGCGATGTGATCGGTAAGTATCACCCCCATGGCGACCAGTCCGTTTATGACGCGTTGGTACGCCTCGCGCAGGATTTTGCCGCGCGCTATCCGCTGGTCGAGGGGCAGGGCAATTTTGGCAATGTGGACGGCGATAGCGCGGCCGCCATGCGCTATACCGAGGCGCGCCTGACTGAGGCGGCCCGCCTGCTGCTGGCCGATATCGACGAGGACACGGTCGATTTCCGTAAGACCTATGACGGGTCGGAGGAAGAGCCCGTCGTCCTGCCGGGTGCCTTCCCGAACCTTCTCGCGAATGGTGCGACGGGCATTGCGGTGGGCATGGCGACCAGTATCCCGCCGCACAATGCCGCGGAAGTCTGCGCTGCCGCGCGCCATCTGATCGCGAACCCGGACGCATCCGTGCGCCAGCTGGCCCGTCATGTGAAAGGTCCGGACTTCCCCACGGGCGGCATCTGCGTGGAGCCACCCGAAAGCGTTCTGGAAGCCTATGAGACGGGCCGGGGCGGTTTCCGTCTGCGCGCCAAATGGGAGGTGGAGGATCAGGGCAGAGGCACATGGCGCGTCGTCGTCACCGAAATCCCCTATCTGGTTCAGAAAGCACGTCTGGTGGAGCGCATCGCCAGCCTGATGGATGCCAAGAAGCTGCCCCTCGTCGGCGATATCATGGATGAGAGCGCGGAGGATGTGCGCCTCGTCATCGAGCCGCGCGCGCGCACCGTCGATCCGGCGGTGATGATGGAATCGCTCTTCCGCGCCTGTGATCTCGAAGTCCGCTTCCCCTTGAACCTCAACGTGCTGGACCCGAAGGGTGCGCCGCGCGTGATGAGCCTGAAAGAGGTTTTGCGTATCTGGATCGACCATCGCCGCGAGGTGGTGGTGCGCCGGGCAAGGCGTCGGCTCACGCAGGTGGAAGACCGGCTGGAAGTGCTGGCGGGCTATATCATCTGCTTCCTCAATCTGGACCGGGTGATCGCCATCATCCGCGAGAGCGACGAGCCCAAGCCCGAATTGATGGCCGCGTTCCAGCTGACCGAGCGGCAGGCCGAAGCGATCCTGAACATGCGCCTGCGCTCTCTTCGCAAGCTGGAGGAGATGGAGCTTCGCACCGAAGCCGAACGCCTCGAAGGTGAACGCGCCGAACTGAACGCGCTTTTGTCCAGCGACGAGCAGCAATGGGCCAAGGTTGATGGCGAGATCGCAGCGGTGGGTGAAGCTTTCGGGCCTAAAACCGCGCTGGGACGCCGCCGCACCCATTTTGGCGATGCGCCAGCCGAGGATATGGCCGACAAGGTGGAAGAAGCGCTCGTGGTACGCGAACCGCTGACCGTGGTGTTGTCCGAAAAGGGCTGGATCCGCGCACTGAAAGGTCATGTCGATGACCTTTCCAGCCTGAAGCACAAGGACGGGGATGCGACCGGCTTTGCGGTCAAATGCGAGACGACGGACAAGCTCCTGCTCTTTTCCACCGACGGGCGGGTGTTCACGCTCGATGCGACGAAGCTTCCCGGCGGGCGCGGCTTTGGCGAGCCGGTGCGCCTGCAGATCGATCTGGATGACACCGCCGCGCCCATCCTGCTGGTACGGCACGACCCGGCGCGCAAGCTGCTCATTGCGTCCAGCTCCGGCCATGGCTTTGTGGTGCCGGAGAGTGAACTACCTGCCATCAAGCGGGCAGGCCGCCAGCTGGTAAACCTCGTCGAGGGCGCAGAAGTGATCGTCGTTACCGAGGCGAAAGGCGATTCTGCGGCTGTCATCGGCGAGAACCGCAAGCTGCTCGTCTTCCCGCTGGAGGAAATCCCGGAAATGAATCGCGGCAAGGGCGTGCGCCTGCTGGGCGGCAAGGGCGGCGAGATCAGTGATGTCACCTGCTTTGTCGCCGAAGAGGGGCTTAGCTGGACGGACGGGGCAGGGCGGCGCCAGCCCGTGCCGGACTGGAAGCTCTATTGCGGCAAGCGCGCGCAGGCAGGCCGTCTGGCACCCAAGGGCTTTTCGCGTTCTGGCCGTTTCGGTCCGAGGGGACAGGTCTAGCCCTATTTCTGGCGGCCGGGCCTTTGACAGCGATGCCGACCGTGCTTGGATAGCGGGGAGGCTATCAGGGGGCGGATATTGGCACGGCGGGGATCACCTCATGATCTGCAGCGCCTGGCGGCGCGCGCGCGCCGCGTGCGCCGGCCTGGCGAGGCACCATGGCCGCGCCGAGCGCTCTGGCTGATCTGGCGGCTGGTATCTTCGACGGCGCGTCCTGCGGCCTTTGTTCTATTGATGGCGGTTTCGGCCTGGGCCGGGTTTCAGGGTGTGAAGGAGCTTGGGGAGGGCCGGGCCTCTGCCGGGCTGGAGGCGAGGATAAGCCTCGCCCTGGCCGCGCTGGCACCGGACGCGGCCACTGCCCGGCAGATCTGGATGCGCGAGATGGAAGACGCGCTGCGCCCGCGTCGGGGGGCGCAGCCCGATACCGAGCTTGCCGTCAGCCTCGCGCACGCGTTCGAGGATGTTGCCGGTCGGGAGCGCTTTGCGAGCCTTGCCTGGGGAGAGATGCGCGGGCTGGAACCCACGCGCGTGGAGGCCGTCCTGAGGGCGTTGCCGGTATGGGTGCGTTCGCGCGAGCTGGAACGGGTGCACCGTGATGTCTTCACGCATACCGGGATGGCCTATGGCGTACCGCCTGCGCTCCATCTCGCGTCGCTGCAGGTACAGCAGCGCCTTGAGCGGGCGCAACGTCTCTACCAGGTCTCAGAACAGGCCAGCCACGGCTTCTTCGCGGGGCACGAACGCGGGGCGTTCAATCTGGGCAGCCTGCCAGGCCTCGGGCTGGACAATGACATATGGCTTCTGCCGGACTCGGCGGTGCTGAGCGCCCTTTGCACGCAGGAAGCCAGCCTTGAATGCGCGATGGCACAGATCGGTATGTTGCGGGACCGTGGCGGCAACAGTTCTGCGACTGCGCAAGGTGCGCGCCTGTTTCGGGCGGGGCTGACGGGAGGAATCGTGACGCCGCGCCTAGCCGGCCGGATGGCCGCTATGGAGCCGGACCTACTTGAAGCGCTGTCGGTCGAAATGGGCCGCGCGGCCCGCGCCTCATCCAATACCAGCGCGATACGCCTTATGGCCCATCTGGACACCGAAGACGATGTGGTGCGGTTGCGGCGCGTGGCGCAGGCCGTCGGCCCGCGGACCCTCGCCGTGTTCCACTTGCTGGGCGATAGTGCGCTGCAGTTTGCCGGGATGGAACCGGACACGCCTGTCATGACCCGCGCTGCGCTGGAGTATTTCATTGTCGCTATGCTGTTTTCGCTTCTAGCTGGCGGCATGGTGGCGAGCGCGATTGTGTCTGCGGCGCGGGTGCAGCGGTCGCGCCGCGCCGGGCTCGGTCAGAGGCTGGATATCGCCGCACGTGAGTTACTTCTTGGTAGGAAAGTCTAACAAAAATAAATGCTTAAAATGCATTATTCTTAGTTTGCCTTAACCCTGTGGATACATTTCCCCGCGAATATGCCCTCACACAACGCGCCGGAAGGTGTGGGTGTGGTGGGGTGTAATCACCGGTTCGAGACAAGGGTAAAGCCCTGCCGGACCGCCAGAAATGGGGAAGACCAATGGCTTTCACGGACGTGGAAACCCGTCAGGTTCACGACGCGATCAATACCGATCCGACTGGCGAAGACCTTTGCAAGCTCGGCTTGATCTATTCAACCGGCCAGGCCGGCGTGATCGACTATGTCGAGGCGCACAAATGGTTCAACCTGGCGGCGTTGATGGGCTCGGAGCCTGCCAAGCACTACCGCAAGGAAGTGTCCGGCGAGATGGGTAGCGAGGAAATCGCTGCGGCCCAGCGCGCCGCGCGTGAATGGCTGGCAACCCGGCACTAAGACCGGACCAGCCTAATCGCCGCCTAATCGCGCAAGAGTTCGTAGAACAGGTAGTTGAAGCCGGCATCGAGCGGCAGGATGCCGCGCACATACTGGTCAACAAACAGATTGATCTCCGCGATGGTGGAGCGCGGCACGAACACGATATCGTGCCGGGCCAGCGGAATGGTGTCGCCCGCCCGCCCGCGCATCGCACTGCGGGCATCGACCGTGCGCATCATCACGCCGCCATCAGGCGCGCGCCGTAGCACCACGACCTGGTTGCGTCTGGCGCTGGTCTGGAAGCCGCCCGCCAGCATCACCGCCTCCAGCACGCCTGTCCGGCCATCGGGCAGGGCGTAGGGGCCGGGCGCGTTCACCTCGCCACCCACGATGACCCGCTGTGACCCGAAACTGACCGGGCGCACCTCTACGATTGGATCACGCAGCACACGCGCATAACCGTCCGCGATCGCGCGGGAGGCTTCAGGCGCGGTCTTCTCCGATACCATCACTGCCCCGGCGAGCGGTAGGTTGGCTCGTCCATCGGGCGCAACGACAACGGTGCGCGACAGCTCCCCGGCTGTGTGGACCGTCACCTCGATTTCGTCACCGGGATAGAGCCGGTAGGCCGGATCGCCGCCAGACCATTCCTGAAAGCGCAAGGGTTCGAACCCGCGCGAGGAGGCACGCGGGGCGGATGAGCAGCCTGCGGCCAGAAGCCCGGCACTGGCTACGATAATCGCCCGTCTGGACCAGAGCGGATCAGTCATTGGCGCGAGTCACCCTTCATGCTTGACAAATCCTAGCCTTCCCCCAGCCGGGCTAAGAAAAAATTAAGCGCAGCCCCGCCAGATACCGCCATGGAATCAACGCGCGGGCCCGGAACTGGACATACCGCCCCGGCAGGTCGTGGCCGCCGGGAGCTTGACCTGTTTGATCTTCTGGCGCTCGCCTGGTCGCAGAAACTGTTCATCCTTCTGATCTTTCTGCTGCTTTTCGTGCCCATGGCGGGCGTTGCCTGGGTGCTGCTCAAGCCTGAATACGTGGCCCAGTCGCGCCTGCTGGTGCTGCTCGATCCAGAGGATCAGGCCCCCGGCGCGGCCGGCTCCGGCGGGGCGTTTACGCTGGATCAGGTGCTGGAATCCGAAGCCGCCATCCTCAACTCGGAAACCGTGCGCCGGCTGGCGCTGGAGCGGCAGGGCGGCAGTGCGGACGCGGGCTCGCTGAAGACTCTGCGCCAGGGTTTCCGCGTGGAGCGTTCGCCCAATGCCAGCGTGCTGGTCGCCCATTATGCGGGGGAAAGCCCGGTCATGGCTGCCAACGCGCTTAACGCCATTATTGACGCCTATCTGGCCTATCGGCGTGAGGTGCTGGTTGAAGACGGTGCTGACGCGCTGGCCGAGCGGTTGTCCGCAGCGGAAGTGGCGGCGTCGGTGGCCGAAACCAATCTGCGCGCCTTTCTCAATGAACACGGCGTGGTGGATTTCAATGCGGAAAGGCTGGCTCTGGTCTCACGGATGACCGACCTGCAGGGCGCGTTGCTGGCCGCCGAAGCAGCTGCGATGAGCGCGCGAGGCGGGGCCGGGGCCTTGCAGCAGCGCCTGCAGGAGATGCCGCAATCGATTGAGCTTTATGTTGAAAACGATGTGACTGGGCAGCTCCTTGCGCTTGAGGTGCGCCGCCGTGAGTTGACAGCCCGCTATCAGGATGACGCGCCGCCGGTGCTGGCCATTGACCGTGAAATCCGCGCCCTGCGGGAGCTGGTAAGCTCCGGTGGAGCAGATGGGGCCGGACAGCGCCGGACCGGGGCCAATCCGGTCTATCAGGAGCTCGACACGGCCCGCCTGCAGCGCGAGGCGGAGGCCGCTGCGCAGAGCCGCCTTGCGGCCACTCTACGCCAGCAACTGGCAGAGGCTCGCGCACAGGCGGATCGTCTGGCCGCGCTTGCTCCGCAATATGACCGGCTGAGCCGGGAGGCCAGTTCGCGCGCGGATGCGGCTTCGCGCCTTGCCCTGCAGTCTGCCGCGGCGTCCTCGCGCCGGGGCGGGACTTCGGGCATCGCTGACTCGGTGCGTATCGTGGAGCGCGCAACACCACCCGCCGAGGCGCGATCCCTGCGCCGGGCAGGGATCGGCGCTGCGGGGGTGTTGGCGCTCGGCGCGGCACTGCTGGCCGGGCTTTTGAGGGGGTATTTCATCGCGACGCGAGACCCGCGCTCACAGGCCCGCCCGGCAACACCGCCAGCCTACGAGGATGTGGAGGAGGATTTCCGTCCGGCGCCGCGTCCGGGCCGCCAGGCCGCCGCCAACGCGCGCGCGCATGTCCCGCCGCGCCGTCCCCTTGCAGTGCTCGCCCGTGTGCGCGATTTTGATCCTTACGGGGCAGGTCACGATGCCCGCCCGGTTTGATGACATGGTATTGGACCCTCCCGCGGAGAGCGAAGGCGTGAGTGCGTTTGCCGCAGAACTGGCCGAGCTTGCGCGGCGTCTGGCTCCGGCGGGCCAGACGGGCAAGGCCGTCATGGTGTTGGGCGTCACCGCCAAGGCCGGGACGTCAAGCGTCGCCGCCGGGCTCGCGCGTGCGGCGGCTGTAGAAACCGGCGGCCCTGTCTGGCTCGTCGATCTGGATTTTCACGCTAACCCGCAGGCCAGCCGCGCACGCCTGAATGGCGCGGCTTATTCCACTGATCTTGGGATAGAGCCGTTCTGGCAGGCAGAACCTCACGGAACGGGCCGCCTGATCCTGCGCAAGCTGGAAGCAGCTTACGTCATGGTAACACGCTTCCAGCACAAGCGGGGTGAGATGGACCGGCTGATCTTCCGCCGCGCTCCGGGCTACTGGCAGCAATTGCGCGCCATGTCCCCGCTGGCGGTGGTAGACGTGCCGCATGGCTCGCCCGCTATCGGGGCCATTGCGCCCGATCTGGACGGGGTGATCCTTGTGGCAAATGCACGTCGTGACAAGCGCGCCGATGCCGAGCGTCTGGCGGCCCATATCGAGAAGCTGGGCGCGCGCGTGCTGGGCGTCATCGTCAACCGCGCCGGGGACTGGCAGGGAGAGCGCCAGCGGGAAGG
>JBJHCI010000091.1:0-7018 GCA_050485925.1 Maricaulaceae bacterium | reverse complement strand
TCTGAAAGGCAGGACAGATCCGATGAGCGAACACTTCCCGACCTCGGTCGATCTTGAAGGCGAGGATATTCACTGGTCGCCTGACGGCGGACTGTCCTATGGGCGCTACCTGGCGCTGGACGGTGTGCTCTCCGCACAAAAACCGCTTACCGGCGAGCATGACGAGATGATGTTCATCATCATCCATCAGGCCAGCGAGCTGTGGCTGAAACTCTGCCTGCACGAGCTGGAAGCGGCCATTGCCCATGTCCATGCCGGCGAGACGCGCCCGGCCATGAAGATGCTGGCGCGCATTGCCCGCATTCAGGAACAGCTCACCCAGTCCTGGGCAGTGCTGTCCACCATGACGCCGTCGGACTATCTGAAGTTCCGTGACCGGCTGGGCCAGAGCTCGGGCTTCCAGTCCTACCAGTACCGCGCGTTGGAATACCGGCTAGGCAACAAGAATGCGGCGCTGGCCAAGGTGCATGAACCGGATCCGGCGGCGCACAGAGTGGTTCTGGAAGCACTATCGAAACCAAGCCTTTATGATGAAACGTTGATGTTTGCTGCGAGGTCTGGCCTTGCCCTGCCCAAGGGCGCGCTGGAGCGCGACTGGAGCACGCCCTACGAGCCCAGCGACGCCGTGGAGGCGATGTGGCGCGAGGTGTATCTGGACACAGCGCGCTGGTGGGAGCTGTACGAGTTCGCGGAGAAACTCGTTGATCTGGAACAGAAATTCCAGCAATGGCGCTTCAATCACATGAAGACAGTGGAGCGCATTATCGGATTCCGGCGCGGCACGGGTGGGTCGGGGGGCGTGTCCTATCTCGTCAAGGCGCTGGGCCTGCGCCTTTTTCCCGAGCTCTGGACCGTGCGCACAAGTCTTTGATTACACGAGGTAAACGCCATGCGGCAATTCTTCATCTTCATCAAATGCGAGTTGGGGCAGACCTATGATGTCGCCTCGGCGCTGGTCGATACGCTCGAAGAGACACGCCAGGTCCATTCGGTCTCCGGCGCGTTCGACCTGCTGGCCCAGTTTGCGGTGGAATCCGAAGCCGATATCGGCCGGTTCGTGAACCAGAAGGTGCAGACGATTGCCGGGGTGAAGGACACCCAGACCATCATCTGTTTCAACGCCTTCACCCGTGATCGCGGCCTCGGGGACTAAGGGTCTGCCCTCAACTATGGTTTGGAGCGCGGTATGAACAAAAATCGTTCAGGTCAAGGAGCAAACCCGCCGGAATGGCCGCCCCCTTTCAAGGGTTTGCGACGCCGAAATGGGGGATTTTTGCCACACCTCGAAGAGGCGCGGGCAATTTCGTCCCTGAACACGTCGAAAATGCTCGAAAGTGGGCCACACTTCCTTGCGCTTTTCTCCTTTTCAGGGACGAAATTTCCATCGCGTCGCGCCCGAACCCATAGTTGAGGGCAGACCCTTTCATGCATTTCGGCGTTTTCGACCTTTTCAAGATCGGTATCGGCCCGTCCAGCTCCCACACGGTCGGCCCGATGAAGGCCGCGCGCCTGTTCCTGGAGCGCGTTGACGCAGAACACGGGCTGAAAGCGATTACACGCGTCAAGGCAGAAGCCTATGGCTCGCTGGCGCTGACAGGCGCCGGCCACGCGACCGACAAGGCGCTGATCTGGGGTCTGGCGGGCGAACATCCCGAAACAGCCGATCCCGACGCCCTGCCCGGGATTATGGAAGAGGTCGAGAACTCCGGCACGATCCGGCTGCTGGGCTGCCACCCGATCGGCTTCAACCGCGATACGGACCTGATCCTCGACGGGAAAATCCGCCTGCCCTTCCATTCCAATGCCATGAAGTTCACCGCATTCGACGTGAATGGTGAAAGCCTGTCCGAACAGCTCTGGTACTCGATTGGCGGCGGGTTTGTGATCGATGAGGCCGAGGCCGGGCGCAATTCCGCCGCCGAAGCGCCTGAGGGCGAGCCCTACCCGTTCGACAATTGCAATACGCTAATCGAGATCGGGGACCGCGAGAACCTGTCCATCCCTCAGATCATGCTGGCCAACGAGACGGCGTTTCGAAGCGAAGCCGAGGTGCGCGAGCGTATCAACATCATCTGGCAGGCCATGGAAGACTGCATCGAGCGCGGCACCGCCGGTGATGGTATGCTGCCGGGCGGACTGAAGGTGAAACGCCGTGCGCCTGCCATGCAGCGCCGGCTGGAGGAAGATCCGGAGCGCGCCACCCGCGATCCGCTATCGGCCATGGAATGGGTCAATCTGTGGGCGATGGCCGTCAATGAGGAAAACGCCGCTGGGGGCCGCGTCGTCACCGCGCCGACCAATGGCGCGGCCGGCATCATCCCCGCCGTGGCGCGCTATTTCGACCGGCATTGCAAGAAGCCCGGCGATGAGGACGCGATGGTGCGCTTCTTCCTGACCGCTTCGGCCATTGGCGCGCTCTACAAGAAGAACGCGTCCATATCCGGCGCAGAGGCGGGCTGTCAGGGCGAGGTGGGCGTTGCCTGCTCCATGGCCGCGGGCGGCCTCGCGGCGGCGCTTGGCGGTTCAAATCGGCAGATCGAGAATGCCGCCGAAATCGGCATGGAGCACAATCTGGGCCTGACCTGCGATCCGGTGGGCGGGCTCGTTCAGATCCCCTGCATCGAGCGCAATGCCATCGGTGCGATCAAGGCGATCAATGCCGCGCGCCTCGCCATGCTCGGCAATGCCGAATACAAGGTGCGCCTTGATCAGGTGATCGAGACCATGCGCCAGACCGGGCTCGACATGGCCGACAAGTACAAGGAAACGTCCGAAGGCGGGCTCGCGGTCAACGTGCCTGTGTGTTGATCAGCCGCCACAGGTCTTGCAGGGTTTCACGTCTGGATATCCGGTCGACTTGGCGAATGCGTTTGCCAGTTCTCGGGTTTCGAATGACCGCCAATACCCATTCTCGCGTGCACCGCCGCCATGAAGGCCCCGACCGTAATTGCAATGTCTGCAACTTGCGCGGTGAATTGCCCCGCGCTTACGGACGTCATTTATATAGACCCAGAAAGCTGCACCATCTGAACTGGCAATGTCGACGGTCTTATCGTCAGATACCGGACGCGCGGCTATACCAACTTTGGGTATTGCGGAGGCAATCTTCTGCCGGGGTTTGCCCCGCTTGTTCCACACTGGCCGCGCCACTGAGATCAGCGCCGACTCGATTCCGGCAGCCGTATCCACGGGAAGCCCGTTCCATTCTGACTGATCTGGCCAGATCGCAACGATCTCAATAATCTGTTGGCTGTCGAGCGCACTGAGTAACAACACCTTAATTCGCTGGCTTGTGGTGTGCGACACTGCCGGCTTCACATAAAAGCGAAAGCGTTGGCTGAGAGGCCGCTGAGCGACGCCGATGTAAACGATATGACCTTCGGCAACGAAGGCATAAACCGCGCCTGGCCTGTTCAGATCTGCAGATGCTTCGAGAACAAGGTCGCCGCCGTTGCTGCGCCACTCTCCGACTTTCTCAAACCCTGCATCGAGTAAAGTTCGTAAATCCATAAGCATACGCTAGAGCAACAACTGGCATGGTCAATAACCACCGTACTCCGCCGCCGCCAGCGCCCCGGCGACCGCGCACTCGGCACGCGTGGCGCGCCCGCACCTTTTCAGCGAGGCTTCAAGCTGGGCCTCGATGGCGCGCAGATCGGCGATCTTGGCGCGCACTTCGTCCAGATGGCGTGAGGCCATGGCGTCGATCTCGGTGCAGCCCGCCTGATCGTCTTCCAGAAGGCTGAGGAGGTTCGCCAGCGCCTCCAGCGGAAAGCCGAGGCTGCGGCCGCGCTTGATGAAGGCGAGGCGCTCCAGATGGGCCGGTGTGTAGCAGCGGTGCCCGCCTGGTGTCCGGTCAGGCCTCGGCAGAAGGCCGATCTGTTCGTAATAGCGGATGGTGACGACCTGGCAGCCGGTGCGGCGGGCCAGTTCTCCGATTGCATACGTTTCCTGCATGACGGGCTTGAACCTATAGTGACTATAGCTCGCAGCATGCATGCCGATGTGATTCCGGCAAGGCCGGAACCGGACAGCGACAGGAATTCGGCATGCGACCTTCTTCTGACACCTCGTCTTTCCAACGGCCCTTCGGCGCCATGTCAACGGGTCTTCTGGTATTGGCACTCGCAGCCGGTATCAGTCCGCTGCCGCAGGTGGGACAGGCCCTTGCTGCAGCCGACGAGATCGACACCATCGTCGTCTCGACCACCCGTACGCGTCGGCGCGTTCAGGACGAGCCGATCCGGGTGGAAATCATTCCGCGCGAGGAGATCGAGGAAAAGGCCATCATGGCACCCGGCAATATCGCCATCCTTCTGGCGGAAACTGGCGGGCTGTGGGTGCAGGCAAACTCGGCGGCCCTGGGGTCTGCCGGCGTTCGCGTACAGGGCATGAGTGAGCGCTATACGCTGCTTCTGGCGGACGGCCTGCCGCTCTATGGCGGACAGGCGGGTTCTATCGGCCTGTTACAGATCCCGCCGACTGATCTCGGGCGCGTGGAGGTGATCAAGGGCGCCTCCTCCTCGCTTTATGGCGGCGCTGCGCTCGGCGGGGTGATCAATCTAGTTACCCGCCGTCCGTCAGACGTATTCGAAGGCGAAGTCCTTGCCAATATCACCGGCCAGCGCGGGCAGGATCTCACCGCCTACGCCTCTGCCCCGCTCGGTCAGCATTGGAGCTACTCGCTGACTGCTGGCGGGCACTGGCAGGAACGGCGTGATCTTGATGGCAGGGGCTGGGCGGATATCCCCGCCTATCAGCGCTACACGCTGCGCCCGCGCCTGTTCTGGGAAGGACAAAGCGGCGGCGAGGCACTGATCACCTTTGGCTTTACCGAGGAAACCCGCAGAGGCGGCACCCTGCCCGGCAGCCAGGTGCCCGCAGGCGGTGCTTTCGCGCAGGGGCTCGACACCGAACGGCTCGATGCCGGGCTCAATCTCGACCTGCCGGTGGGTGAAGGGTGGGGCTTTGGCGTGCGCGCGTCCGCCATGCAGGCGCGCCACCGCCATCTCTTCAGCCCGGAGGTGGAAAATGACCGCCACCGCACCGGCTTTGTGGAAGCCTCCCTCACCCGCATATCAGGCCGCCACACACTGGTCGGCGGGCTGGCCCTGCAGGTGGACGATTATGTCTCCGGCAATTTTCCTGCCTTCGATTACCGCTTCACCGTGCCGGGCGTGTTTGCGCAGTACGATGTGGACGTAATGGATGATCTCACCGTGTCGGGCAGCATCCGCGCCGATTCCCACAGCGAATATGGCGAGTTTGTCAGCCCGCGCCTGTCCGCGCTCTGGCGGGCAGGCCCGTGGTCGCTGAGAGCTTCAGCGGCGCGTGGCTATTTCGCGCCCTCTCCCTTTATCGGGGCAATCGAGGAAACTGGTCTCTCCCGTCTGGAGCCACTGGCCGGACTGGTCGCAGAACAGGCCGATACGCTCTCCTTCGATGTCGGACGGCGCTTTGGCGCGCTTGAGACGAATGTGGTGCTCTTCCGCTCACGCGTCAGCGATGAGGCCGCTCTGGTACCCACCGGAAACATCCAGCCGGACGGCACGGACCGGATGGCGATCATCAACGCGCCGGGCACGAACGAGACCTATGGCAGCGAGCTATTACTGCGCTATCGCTATGATCATTTCGTGGTGACGGCGAGCTATATGTATACCCGCTCCAGCCGCACCGATCCGGTGTCCAGCGTTCGTGGGCAGACGCCCCTCACCCCGCGCCATTCGGCCGGCTTCGTGGCGATGTGGGAGGATCACGACCGGGGACGGCTGGGCTTTGAGGCCTACTATACCGGCGGTCAGGACTTGGAAGACAATCCCTACCGCGCCCGCTCACGCCCTTTCGTGAACATGGGGATATTGGGCGAGTGGATTGTCGGCGATTTCAGCGTTTTCCTGAATGCGGAGAATATCCTGAATATCCGCCAGAGCCGGTACGACCCGCTGGTGCGGCCCGCCCGCGCTGCCGATGGCCGCTGGACGGTCGATGCCTGGGCCCCGACCGACGGCTTCGTAGTCAATGGCGGGGTGCGCGTGAGGTTTGGCGGGCATCACTAGGGGGCAGATGACAAGCGGCTGGTGCCGCGCGTACCGGCAAAGCGGTCTAACGCCGTCGAACTAGTCTGGTTCGACGTCGCCTTGCTGCGCTTCTATGGCCGGATCAAGATCGCCGCTGGGGCGGGTCCGGATCCGCCGCCTTGTGAGCTGGACCAGCACGGCGATTGCGCCACTCAACACCGCGAATAGCGCGACGGCGAGTCCGGTCTGGATGAGCCAGTCGACTTCCTCCGAATTCGGGACTCCGTCGTCGAACCATTCACCGAGCGCCACCGCTGCGTGGTGCGTCATATAAAGAAGAAGCGTCAAGCAGACGGCGGAGGAAGCCAGTTGCGGCGCCAACGTCCAGAACCGACCGAGTTTCGCCGCCTCAAACAATACAGCTGCGCCAGCAAACAGCGCGGTGATGACGAGCCCGAAGACTGGCAAAAGAGTGGCCAACAGGAGGTGATTGCGGGCGGTGTCGTTGGCGGCATGGGGCAGGAGCGCTCCCAGTAAAGCCATCATTGAGACCGCCGCCGCGCCGGCTCCGATAATGCAAGCGATCCCAAGCCCGTATCGTCCGCCAAACCCCATCCCGGTGCTCCTAAGCCGCCAGTTTCGCCGCCACGCGGTATTTGGCCTGCGTTGATTTTGCGATGTCATCCAGCGTGATGCCGGGGGCAAGCTCAATCAGTTCCAGCCCGTCCTCGACCACGTCGAACACGCCATAGGTGGTGATCACGCGGTCCACGCAGTCCTTGCCCGTCAGCGGCAATGTGCATTCCTTCAGCAGCTTCGGCGAGCCGTCCTTGGCGGTGTGCTCCATAATCACAACTACGCGCTGGACACCGGCCACGAGGTCCATTGCTCCGCCCATACCCTTGACCATCTTGCCGGGGATCATCCAGTTGGCGATATCGCCCTTTTCGGAGACTTCCATCGCGCCGAGGATGGACAGATTGATATGCCCGCCGCGG
>JBJHCI010000090.1:0-7070 GCA_050485925.1 Maricaulaceae bacterium | reverse complement strand
TGGCAAGCTTTGGTTACTCGAAATTAATACCCAGCCGGGCATGACTCCCACATCGCTTGCGCCCGAACAGGCTGCGCATTGCGGTATCGGATTTCCCGACCTTGTCGATTGGATAGCGGAGGACGCCAGTTGCCAGAGGTGAGGCGCTCACGAAAAGCCCCCACCCGTGCCGGACAATCCGGCGCAGCCCGCTCCCGCACCCGAAAATCACCGCCCCAGACTATTCCCCCGCGCCGCATGGTGAACTGGGCGAGCGCCCAGTTGCGCACAGCTCGCTACCGCACCGTCAACGCCCTGCGTCTTGGAGCGATGGCTGCGCTTCTGGTCTCGGCCATCGCGTTTGCCGGTCTTGCTATCACGGGAGGGCTGAGCGGCCTGAGTGACAACATGGCGCGCATGGCTGAAACCCGACTGACCGAGGCCGGTTTTGTCGTACACGCGGTCGACGTGGCGGGCGGGCGCGATGTTAGCGCTGCGGAGATTGCCGCCGCCATTGGCGCGGAGCCGGGGCGGGGGCTTCTCTCCATTGATCCGCATACAGCCCGCACTGCCATTGAGGCGATGAGCCGGGTGGAAAGCGCGAGCGTCGCCCGCCTCTGGCCGGACCGGATCAGCGTGGTCATCACCGAGCGTGTGCCCTACGCGCTCTGGCAGAGCGGCGGCGTTCATCACGTGATTGACCGCAGCGGCGTGGTGCTGAGTGGTGAAACGGCGAGCGAGTACGCCCATCTGCCGCGCGTGGTGGGTGAAGGGGCCAATCTGCACGCCGCCGAAATTGTTGCGTTGCTTGCCCGTCAACCGGAACTGGCCGCGCTGGTGACCCATGCGGTGCGGGTGGGCGAGCGGCGCTGGAATCTGCGCCTGCATTCGGGCAGCGATATCCTGCTGCCGGAGGATAATGTGGCGAGCGCGCTAGCGCTCATCGCCGCGCTGCATGCTGATCAGCGCCTGCTGGAACTGGATGCCCAGGCCTTTGACCTGCGCGGAGAAGGCGAGTTGGCCGTGCGCGCCTGGCCGGAGCGGGCGACGGGCGGCGGGAATGCCCGCGAGCGGGGGGCGTGACCGGTATGGGGCTTTTCAGCGTGTTCTCCAGTGGCAGCCGCGAAGCGGCGGGTGGCAAGCCCGGCGTGTTTGCTGCGCTTGAGGTGGGTGCGGCCAAGACGGTGTGCTTCATCGTGAAAACGGAGGCCACGCTGGCCGGAACGCGCCCGCGCGTAATCGGGGTCAGCCACCAGTCCAGTGCGGGCATGCGCGCGGGTGCAGTGGTCGATATCGAAGCTGCCGCTGCTGTGATCCGTGCCGCGGTAGACAATGCCGAACGTATGGCCAAGCAGGCTGTGAGCACGGTCAGCCTTGTCACCACGGCGGGAGCGCCGGGTTCGTCACGGGTGACGGTGGAGGCACCGGTTTCAAGCCGCGAGGTCTCCGAGCGGGACCGCAACCGCGTGCTGGCCGCCGGTCTGCAGCGCTGCGCCGAGCCGGGCCGGGCCATGCTGCACGCCATTCCCGTCTCCTGGCGTGTGGACGATAATCGCGGCGTTAAGGATCCGCGCGGCATGGCCGGACGCTCGCTGGCGGTTGACCTGCACGTCATCACGGTCGCTTCTGATCCGGTGCGTAATCTGATGAACGCCGTCGCCCAGTGCCGGCTGGAGGTCAGCGAGGTGATCGCTGCGCCCTATGCCGCCGGACTGTCAGTACTGGCAGGGGATGAAGCACTGCTGGGCGCTACCGTGATAGATATGGGCGCGGACACGACGAGCGTTGCCGTGTTTGCCGACAGCGTGCCGGTTCATGTCGACGTCCTGCCGGTGGGCGGCGCGCATGTGACTCGCGATATCGCGCGCGGCCTGAACACGCCGGTGCATGCCGCTGAACGGATCAAGACGCTCTACGGCTCGGTCCTGGACAGCCCGGATGATGACCGCGCCATGATCGAGGCCC
Source organism: Maricaulaceae bacterium (assembly GCA_050485925.1). GTDB lineage: Bacteria > Pseudomonadota > Alphaproteobacteria > Caulobacterales > Maricaulaceae > Glycocaulis. Next base: position 5,126 of record JBJHCI010000090.1, on the reverse strand, counting down.
CACCGGTGGCAAGCGATCCGGATGCAGGAATGAACCAGCATCCGCGTGCCCTGTTGAACGCTATTATCCGCCCGCGCGTTGAAGAAATATTCGAACTGGTGCGTGATCGGCTCGAGGCAGCCGGAATGGGCGCGGTATCGGGCCGGACCCTGGTTCTGACCGGCGGAGGCAGCCAGCTTCCGGGCCTGGCAGAGCTGGCAGGGCGCGTCCTGACCCGGCAGGCTCGCCTTGGTCGCCCGCATGCGATCGCGGGGTTGGGCGATGCGATGAGCGGGCCCGGTTTTGCGGCTTCAACCGGCGTGCTGACCCGTCACGGCAAACCGGTGCCAGATATATTGTCCGGCCCGCCCCGCTTCGTGACCGACCACACGCCCCGGCGGGTGGCGCGCCCGGCCGGCCAGCGCGGACCGGCCGCCGTTTGGCGCTGGTTTGCCGAAAGTTTCTGATGTGCCGAAAAGTTTCATCTTTGTTCCGGAAAACAGGTGCTTATAAAGCGCTAACGCGCCTGCAGCATTTAACGCTCGCTTAAGCAAGACGGGCCAAGACTGAGGGTTGATCGGAATTAACCCTATTCGCCCGTTTGATGGAGCCTGCTGATGGCGCTCAATCTTTCTGTTCCCGAGACCACCGAGTTGAAACCCCGCATCATCGTGTTCGGCGTGGGCGGCGCCGGCGGTAACGCCGTCAACAACATGATCGATTCCAATCTGGAAGGGGTCGATTTCGTTGTGGCCAACACCGACGCGCAGGCGCTGCAGCGTTCGGGCACGCAGCACCGTATCCAGATCGGCCAGCAGATCACGCAAGGTCTCGGTGCGGGTGCGCAGCCCGAAGTGGGCATGCAGGCGGCTGAAGATTCTATTGCCGATATCATGGAGCATCTGCAAGGCGCGCACATGGTCTTCATCACGGCAGGGATGGGCGGGGGCACCGGTACGGGTGCCGCGCCGGTGATCGCACGCGCGGCGCGAGAGCAGGGCATTCTTACCGTCGGTGTGGTCACCAAACCTTTCCACTTTGAAGGTTCAAAGCGGATGCGTATAGCCGAGTCCGGTATCGAACGCCTGCAGGGCCATGTCGATACCCTGATCGTGATCCCCAACCAGAACCTGTTCCGCATCGCGACCGAGAAAACCACCTTTGCCGAGGCCTTCTCCATGGCCGATCAGGTGCTCCATTCCGGCGTGCGCGGGATTACCGACCTGATGGTCATGCCGGGTCTCATCAATCTCGATTTTGCCGATGTGCGCACGGTGATGAACGAGATGGGCAAGGCGATGATGGGCACGGGCGAAGCTGGTGGCGAGAAGCGTTCCATCGAAGCCGCCCACGCGGCGATCAACAACCCGCTGCTGGACGATGTGTCGATGAAGGGTGCGCGCGGCGTGCTGATCAACATCACGGGCGGCATGGACATGACGCTGTACGAGGTGGACGAAGCGGCCAACGAAATCCGCAACGAGGTCGATCCGGACGCCAACATCATTGTCGGCTCCACCTTTGATGAGAGCCTCAATGGCCTGATCCGCGTCTCTGTGGTCGCCACGGGCATCGACGCGGAAGCCATGCAGATTCCCGATCCGCGCCGCCGTATGGAGCCAGCCAGCACGGTCTCGGTAATGAAGCCGCGCGAGATTATCCGCCCGGCCCAGCCGTTGGTGCGCCGCCTGTATGACGAGCAGGAGGCCGCCAAGGCACGTCAGCCTGCCGATGGCGGCATTCATGCCAAGGCAGCCGCCTGGCGCGCTGCGCAGCAGGCGAGCGCCGACGCGGTGGAAACACCGGCTGCCTCCGAGCCTGTCAGAGAAGCTGATATCGTGGACGATGCGCTGGCCGCGCCGGATGCCTTCACCGCTTCGCAACAGACCGAACGGGCCGAGGAGGACGACCGTCCCGCCGTCGTGCGTCATCAGGAGCGTCTGGCCGAGGAAGCCGCTACCCTCCGCCGGGAACCTGTCGCGCAGGCGGAGCCGGTACAGATTGAACAGCCTGAACAGCCGCAAGGCGCGATCCGCAAGGGGCTCTCCCTTTTCGGTCGCAGAGCCAAGCCGCAGCAGCCGGTGCGCGGTGAGACCCGCACCGCGCCACGCCCGCCATCTCAGCCGGTTCGCCAGCAGGCACCGTCGGAGCCCGTCAGCCGCGCCGCGCCTCCCGGTGATCTGTTTGCCGAGGAGTTTGACGACGCCGATCTCGACATCCCGGCCTTCCTGCGCCGGCAGGCGAACTAGGGTCTGCCCTCATCAGGTTCCGGAAGGCTGCCATGCCTTCCGGGACTTTTTTGCCTTCCCGTAACGCCTCCCGCGCGTACGGGCAGGACAATGGCGACCGGTGTGTCTGCGGTCTCCATTTTCGTAACATGGTGCAACAATCGTTTAGTTTCGCTCTGGTGCCGGCCTGTCTAGTGTGACAGTCGAGCGAGGGGGTTTTCCGGCTTCCGGCGCTGAGGGGTGCCGACCGGAAAGCAGAACAAAGTATAAGAAAGACAGGTGCATGGTGCGGGCGGCTTATCTGACCGAGCGGACGACATTGGCCCAGGCGGCCGTATGTGCGGGGATCGGTCTTCATACAGGTGCGCGGGTGCGCATGGTTCTCAAACCGGCCTCGGCGGGGTCGGGCATTGTGTTCGAACGCACCGATTTGCAGCTCGCTGACCGCCGCATTCCCGCCCGCTATGACTTGGTCCGCTCCACCGATCTGGGTACCACCATCATCAATGAGGATGGTGCGTCGGTTGCCACGGTTGAGCACCTCATGGCGGCCTTTGCCGGGCTCGGGGTAGACGATGTGCTAGTGGAGCTTGATGGTCCGGAAGTGCCGGCCATGGACGGCTCGTCCCAGCCCTTTATTGAGTTGCTGCATCATGCCGGGCTGAAGAGTCACCCCGCGCCGCGCCGCGCGATACGGGTTCTCAAGCCTGTGGAGGTGGAGCTGGGCGGTCGCCGTGCGGTCTTCCTGCCCTCCTTGCGCCCTGCGATTGATGTGACCATTGATTTCGACAATGCGGTAATCGGACGCCAGCAATACCGCTTCGAGGTCGGCCCGCAAGCGTTCTGCGAGGACATTGCCGCCGCGCGCACCTTCGGTTTCCGCCGCGAGTACGAGACGCTGCTGAAAGCCGGGCTGGCCCGTGGTGGCTCAATGGACAATGCCATCGTGCTGGACGATAGCGGCGTGGCCAACCCGGGAGGCCTGCGTTTTGCCGACGAGTTTGTACGCCACAAGGTGCTGGATGCGCTGGGTGATCTTTATCTCGCCGGTGCGCCGATCCTGGGCCTCTACCAGGCCTCCCGTCCGGGGCATGGTATCAATAACGTAGCGGTACGTGCACTTTTGGCCGATGCAACGGCCTACAGGATGGTCTCCATGAGCGAGATGGACGAGGAACGCGAAGCGCGCATGGTGCGGGTGTAGCGCCAGCTGGCTGACAGGATACTTTTGCAGCCGCTCATCATGGTCTAGAAGAGTCCCTGACACGACCTTCCAGCTGCCAAGCCAAAGGGCCATCCATTGATGACCGCTGTGCGCCTTATGATCATCGCTTTCGTTGCGGTCGCCCTTCTGGCCGGCTGTGGCACCCGCCGTCAGGCTGAACTCGCTTACGTGGCACGGCCCGTGGAACAGCTCTATAACGAGGCGTTCCGGCAGATGGAGCGCCGCCGCTATACCGAGGCCGCCCAGCTGTTTGACGAGGTGGAGCGCCAGCACCCCTTCTCCGAATGGGCCCGCCGCTCCATGCTGATGGCTGCGTTCGCCAATTATCAGGCCAACCGCTATGAGCAGGCGATCGCGACTGCGCAGCGTTTCATCTCGCTGCACCCGGGCAGTTCAAGCGCGCCTTACGCCTACTATCTCATCGCCATCTGTCATTATGAGCGCATCTATGATGTGGGCCGGGACCAGTCTACGACCCAGCAGGCGCTGCAAGCCCTACAGCAGGTGGTCGAACGCTATCCCAACAGCCCTTACGCCCGCGATGCCCGCCTGAAGATCGACATGACGCGCGATCACCTGGCCGGCAAGGACATGGATGTGGGCCGCTGGTATCTCAGAAACGGTTTCCATCTCGCTGCCATTGGCCGCTTCCAGAACGTGATCCGCGAATACGGCACCACTAGCCATGTACCCGAGGCCCTGCACCGCATGGTCGAGGCCTATGTCGCCATGGGCGTGGCCGAGGAAGCACGCCAGCACGCCGCCGTGCTCGGCTATAACTTCCCCGGATCGGACTGGTATCAGGACAGCTATAACCTCCTGACCTCGCGCGGGATTGACGTGCCCGGCGAAGGCATTGAGGAGCGCGACCCGAGCCTGCTGCGCCGCGCGATGAGCCGGATTTTCGGTTAGACCGGAAGGGGCGATGCTCGCATCCCTCTCCATACGCGACATTGTTCTCATTGACCGGCTGGACCTGGCTTTTGAGGCCGGGCTTTCGGCCCTGACCGGTGAGACGGGGGCGGGCAAATCCATCCTGCTGGGTGCGTTGGGGCTGGCCTGCGGGGAGCGGGCCGACCGCGCCATGGTCCGCAACGGTGCCGAGCAGGGCAGCGCGATTGCCGTGTTCGACCTGCCCGAAGTCCACGCTGCGTTCGCGCTTCTGGACGAGGCGGGGATCAACTCTGAGCCGGGCGAACCCGTCATTCTGCGCCGCGTGATTACCGCTGATGGCCGCTCACGCGCCCATGTGAATGACCAGCCGGCCAGTGTCGGCCTGTTGCGGGCGCTCGGCGATGTGCTGGTGGAAATCCATGGCCAGCATGACGGGCGCGGGCTTCTTGATCCGAAATCCCATCGCGGCCTGCTGGATGCGTATGCGGGCAATGGGACCGCGCTCGCCAGTGTGGCCAAGGCGTGGGAGCGGTTGAGGGCGGCGCGCAAGCATCTGGAAGATCTACGGGCGCGCAAAGCAAAATCGGCCGAGGAGGAAGCTTTCCTCACCCATGCGCTGGAGGAGCTGGACGCGCTGTCCCCGCGTGCGGGCGAGGAGGCGGCTCTGGCCGCCGAGCGCCGCTTCCTGCAACAGGCGGAGACTGCTTTGACCGACCTGCAGGATGCGGCGAGCGCCTTTGCCGGCTCCGATGCGCTGTCTGCGCGCCTTGGCGCTGCGCTGCGCGGGCTGGAGCTGTCTG
>JBJHCI010000089.1:0-7135 GCA_050485925.1 Maricaulaceae bacterium | reverse complement strand
GTCCAGCTCGAAAATGACGGTGCGCTCATCGGGCGCGTGCACCCCGATATCACCGGATGCAGCTCTGCCCGCTAGAGCCTCGCGTGCACCGCGCACGGCAAAGAAATCGCCCAGATTGGCAAAGCCGGTGCGCGGATCGACAGCGCGCTGCGCGGTCCACACCACGTCGTCTGCGGTGAGCGGCTCGCCGTCGGACCATTTAAGATCCGGCGCGAGGCGGAAGCGCCAGATGTGCCCGTCATGAGAGCGCCAGCTCTGCGCCAGCCCCGGCGCCAGTCCGCCTGATGGGCTGTATTCGGTCAGCGGAGCGTGCAACTGCTTGTAGAGAAGCGCGGAAGTAGCCAACTGGCCCTTCAACGGGTCAAGGCTGTCCGGCTCGTTGTCGATAGCCACGCGCAATAGGCCAGACATGTCCTCCCCGCGCCGCCCGCAGGCCGAAAGGGCCAGAGCGCCGGCGCTTCCGGCCAGCACGGCTCGGCGAGAGAGGGGGAGAAAGAGGGAAGGGTCGGGGTTCATGCCCGCACTCTTACTCCCCCCTTTCAGACCGTGGCAATCCTTACCAGCGCGCGCGGATCGCCGCCCAGCCCAGCGCTTCGGGCTCGGCGCTGGACAGATGGCCCGGCTCACGCGTCACGCGCGCAGCGAGGGTTGCGTCCACCCGGTCGGTGATGGGTCGTCTCCAGGCGGTTTCCAGCGAAATCTCCCGTCCGGACGGCGATAACGAGGCCAGGCGGCGCTCATAGGTCACAGTATCCTCCCGGTCGACATCGACCGGGACCATGACCGAGATACGGCCCTGCTCGACCCGCAGCGGCTGGGAGACGGTGAAGCCGAGCCGCCCGCCCGCAAAGGGCCGGTCAATACCAGCGCTCCACGCACTGGCCGCGAGGTCCTGCTCCACGGTGAAAGCGGCAGGCACATCGAACTGGCCGGTCACGTATTCCACCCGCGCCGCACCGCGCCAGCCCATGGGCAGGCTGCCCGACCAGAGGCCAGCGGTGAACTGCGTGTCCGCATTGTCCTCACCGGCAAAGCGCCGGGCGAGCGCCCCCCCCATGACAGTGCCGGTTTCCCGGCCCGTTCCGGTTTCTAGCCCGAAGGTCTGGCTGGTCAGTGGGCCGCTGCCTATCGTGTAGGAGAAGGCCACGGCATTGAACGCGCTGTCCGGGCCGCTCGAGCTGCGCATATGCAGCGCTGCCGGGCCGAACTCATAGCTGGCTGCCACCCATTCGCGGGAGCCCGCAAAGCGTGACACAGCACCCGAGAACAGGGTTTCAGACAGCACGGAGACGCCTGCACCGGCGACCGGTGACGGCGAGGAGAAACCGCGTCCGGCTTCCACACTAAAGCCGCCCTGCCGGAAGCCGAACGACATGTCAGGATCGTTCTGGTACCAGTCCGAGGGCAGATTGCGCAGTACGTGCGGCGACTGCCAGTTCATGCGCAGATTGACCGTAGCCGGCCCCATACGGGTGCTGGATGCGCGCGCCAGGCTTGAGGCGGCTGCGGTTTCCATCGCGGCCAGCGCGCTATCCGTGCTGAAACGGGGCAGGTCCGGATCGAAATGGAAGGGTCTGCGGTACCCGTCACGCAGCACCGCATCTTCCACCAGCCGGCTTTCCCACAGCCAATCACCGAAGGGGCCGGTGGGCATGGACAGGAGTGCCTCGACAGGGACAGGCCGGCCTGCGCCGAACTGTACGCTCGTATTGCCGACCGGCTGGAACGCCGCGGCAAGATCAATGAGGCCGCGCCCGTAAATATTATCGATGCCGGGCGCGCCGAGATCGACGGCGGTATCGAAGAGGATTTGCAGCGCCTCATTGCCTTGCAGGTTCGGGAATGCCTGGATCAACAGTGCCAGCGCGCCAGCCACGTGAGGGGCGGCAAAGCTCGTGCCCGAATAGAGCACGAATTGCGTTTCGCCATTTTCGTCATCAATAAAGGGCGTGAAGATACGATGCCCGGGTGCCATGAGGAAGGTGCTGCCAGCGTTGCCTGCCCTGTTGGAAAAGGCGGTAATCTCGGAATTCTCGTTCACTGCGCCAACCGCGACGGCAAAGCCCATCGCGTCAGAGGTGTTGGCGAAATTGGCCGGGAAATTGGGCTGGTCGCCGGTACCGTCTGTCTCCTCGCCGCTATTGCCGGCCGATATAACCAGGAATACACCGGCCTGCACAGCCCGGCGCATGGCCGCGAAGGTCTGTGTAAGCGCGTCGTTCGACCCGATATCACGGCCGAGCGAGAGATTGATCACGCGGGCATTCTGGCTGACGGCATAGTCAATGGACGCCGCGATATTAGTGTCGGAGAACCGGCAGCCGCCATCGTCGGGGTCATCGTCCTCGCAGGTGCCGGGCGTGTCCGCCCGGATGGCTAGTACCGTGCTCTGGAATGCTACCCCATGGGAGCCGAAATTATTCTTGTTGGCGGCGATGACGCCAGCCACGCCGGTTCCGTGCCCGTCAATGTCTTCAAGGCTGTTGCGGGATTGCACGATGTCTCGGCTGGCCCCCGATAACCGGCCTGTGAATTCGGGATGGGATTGGTTGATGCCGGTATCCACAACCGCCACGACCACGCCCTGTCCGGTGGCTCCAGCCGCGTAGGCGGTTGAGGCGTTGATCAGCCGCAAGCCGTAACCGCGATTATATTCCGGCGTCTCGAAGCTCGCCGGATTGCCCGGTGGAGGCGGCGGTGGAGGCGGAGGCGGTGGCGGAGGCGGCGGTGGCGGCAAAGGCGAGGGAGCCGGAGTTACCGATGGGCTGCCACCCCCGCCGCCGCATCCGGCTATGCCTATTGATACGGCTGCGAAAACGGAAACCAGAAGCGCGCTGCGCCGGACCATGGCCGGACCCCTTTCATTTCTACGCTGCGTCTGTCCCTTACAGGCAGACTAAAGCGTGAATCATCACTTGGAAAAGTAATTTCAGCGGCGCGGGGTTAATTCCGGCTCAACCGGCAAGCCGGGCGACGAACTCGTCGAATACGGCAAAGGAGTCTTGCGGGCCGGGGCTGGCCTCGGGATGGTGCTGCACCGACATGACCGGCTTGTCCTTCAGACGGAAGCCGCAATTGGTGCCGTCGAACAGGGAGATGTGGGTCTCTTCTGCATTGCCGGGGAGGCTGTCCCGGTCTACAGCGAAGCCGTGATTCATCGACACGATCTCCACCTGACCGGTCAGCAGGTTCTTCACCGGGTGGTTCGCGCCATGATGGCCATGTGGCATCTTCACGGTTTTTGCGCCAATGGCCAGAGCCAGCATCTGGTGGCCAAGGCAAATCCCGAGCGTGGGGACGCCCGCCTCGATCACGCCGCGAATGGTGGCAAGCGCATACTCACCGGTGGCGGCCGGATCACCCGGCCCGTTAGAGACCACCACGCCGGCCGGACCTAGCGCCAGCACTTCGCTGGCGGGCATATTGCCCGGCACGACGCGCACCCGCGCACCCGCTCCTGCGAGCCGGCGCAGAATGTTGGCTTTTACGCCATAGTCGAGCACCACGGTCAGCGGGCCATCCTTCGGGCCGATACCTGGTCCGTCCGGCCATGCCCAGTCAGACTCTGTCCAGTCTTCGCTTCCTTCGCGTAGCACTTGACCCGCCAGCTCCGCACCTTCCATGGACGGGGCTTCAACAGCAAGTTTCTTCAACGCCTCTGCGTCTATCCGGCCATCTGGCGCGTGCACGATAGCGGCGATCGGCATGCCCAGTTCTCGGATGCGAGCAGTGAGCGCCCGGGTATCGACGCCGGTCACCGCCACAATGCCGCGCGCGGCCAGCCATTCCGAAAAGCTCTGTTCGGCCCGCCAGCTGGCGGGCGGCGTAATCGGTGCGCGTGATACCATGCCGACGGCAGCCTTCAGGGCCCTCGGGCTCGCGGCCTCCTCGTCCTGCCGGTTGGCACCGACATTGCCGATATGGGGGAAGGTGAAGCAGACGATCTGTGCGGCATAGGATGGGTCAGCCAGGATTTCCTGATGACCCGTCATCGCGGTGTTGAAGCACAACTCGCCGGTGGCGATACCCGACGCGCCCGCTCCCTGACCTGGAATCACGGCTCCGGTGGCACCTTCAAGACTGGCGTCTTTCCAAGGGCTTATGGCGGGTGCTTGATTCTCGGTGATTTCCGGCATATCTGACACTCCGACAAGCGCTGGGTGCGCCGCAGCAAAGGGGTTGCGGGCAAACGCGCGGACGGTATGTGAGCCGCACCAATACGTCAAGCACGCTGGAAGCTGCAAAAACATCATAAAATCAAAGGGTTGGTGCATTGTTGTGCAACCCGTACACTTGGGTGAACCATGTCGCTACGCGACCGAATTAGTGAAGACCTGAAATCAGCCATGCGGGCCAAGGATGCGCTGCGCCTGAGCACGCTGCGCCTCGTGCAGGCCGCCATCAAGGATCGTGACATCGCTGCGCGCGCCGAGGACCGGTGCGATGGCTGCGGGGAGAGCGAGATCCTGGCCCTGCTGCAGAAACTGGTGAAGCAGCGCGAGGAAAGCGCGGCCACGTATGAGAATGCGGGGCGTCTTGATCTGGCCGAGCGCGAGCAGGCCGAGGCCGATATCGTGCGCACCTATCTGCCCACGCCCATGGATGAGACCGAGATTGAAGAGGCGGCTGAAACCGTCGTTGAAGAGCTGGGCGCCACCGGCCTTAAGGATATGGGCAAGTGCATGGGCGCGCTCAAACAGCGCTATACCGGCCGCATGGACTTCTCCAAGGCTGGCGAGACGGTGAAGACGCTGCTGCAGAGCCGCGCCTGAGGCATACAAGAAGCCCGTGGCAAGTGCGCGCCCTGTGCTATGGTGAACCATGGCCCTGCCGGACGGATTCCTTGACGAGCTGAAATCGCGCATCACCCTGTCCGATCTTATCGGACGGAGCGTGGCACTGCGCCGTCAGGGACGCGAGTTTGTAGGCCTGTCTCCTTTCAAGAAGGAGCGTACGCCCTCCTTCTTCGTCAATGACGACAAGGGCTTCTATCACTGCTTTTCCAGCCAGAAGCACGGCGATGCGATTTCGTGGCTGGAGGAAACGCAAGGCCTGAGCTTTATCGAGGCGGTGGAGGTGCTCGCCGCCGAAGCGGGCATGACGATGCCCGCGCCGGATCCGGACGCGGCCAAGAAGGACGCCCGCCGCAAGGAGCTGGTGGAGTGGAACGCGCTCGCCCAGAATTTTTTCGCCCGCCAGCTTCTCACCAGCGAGGGCGGTCAGGCACGCGAATATCTGGAAGGGCGTGGGCTGGGTCCGCAGGACTGGAAACGCTTCGGGCTGGGCTATGCGCCGGACAGACGCACCGCGCTGAAGGATTATCTCGTCAATGAAGGCGCGCGGGTTGAAGAGCTCGTCGAAGTGGGCCTGCTGATCGCGCCGGAGGATGGCGCAGGGGCCTATGACCGCTTCCGCGGGCGCATCATGTTCCCGATCGCCGATCCGCGCGGGCGGCTGGTGGCTTTTGGCGGGCGCGCCCTGTCAAAAGACGTGCGGGCCAAATATCTCAACTCTCCGGAGACGCCGCTCTTCCACAAGGGGCACACGCTCTACCGCTATCCCGAAGCGCGTGCGGCGGCGGCCGAACCCGGCGCGAAGACACGCGGGCTGATCGTCGCTGAGGGTTATATGGACGTGATCGCGCTGAACCGGGCCGGCATGATCCATTCGGTAGCCCCGCTCGGCACAGCACTGACCGAGGACCAGCTGCGTCTTCTCTGGCGGGCCGGGCCTGAGCCGGTGATCTGCCTTGATGGTGATAGTGCCGGCCAGCGCGCGGCGGGGCTGGCGGCAGAACGGGCCTTGCCTCTCCTGGAGCCGGGCCGGACGCTGCGTTTTGTCTTCCTGCCGGACGGGCAGGATCCCGACGATGTGCTGCGCGCCAAGGGAGCGGACGCCCTGCGCAAGCTGATCGCGGAAAACCGTCCGCTGGTGGACATGCTGTGGGAGCGCGAGTTGGCGCTGGAACCGCTTGATGATCCTGACCGGCGGGCGGGCTTCCGTCGGCGCCTGCGCGCCCTGACTGCGAAAATTTCCGATCCGGACGTGAAAGCGGAATATCGAGCCGAGTTTGACCGGCGCCTGATGGAGGCATTCGGACGCAAACCGGCCCGCGAACCCTGGCGCGGGCGGCGTGACAGGGATGGTCTGCCCGACGGGCCGCCCGTTCCCGAAACGCGCAAGCTCGCTGCGTCCCGACGGGCCGCACCTGCGGTGCGTCACCTGCTTCTGGCGGCGCTGGAATGGCCGGATATCGCCGTGAACGAGGCCGAAACCCTGGCCGAGCTGGATTGCGGTCCGCTTGACAGTCTGCGGGACGCTATTCTAGACGCATGCTCCCTTGGAAAAGGTGTGGATAAGGCAGGGCTCCGCTTGGCGCTGTCGCGCGAAAATCACCACGGCGCGATTGCCCGACTTGAAACGGAGATGGGGCCGATGCGCGCCGTCATGGGGGGGGAGACGGCAGACCCGGCAATACGGATGGATGCTTGGCGCAGGCTGGCGGCTTCCTATATGGAGAGGGAGAGTCAGCATCGCAGCCGCAACGAGCCGCGTTTGCTGGAGAGTGAGGCGCTGGAGCGCGGCGACGCGGAGAGTGTGCGCCAGCTCGTCGCGGGGTATAAGGCAAGCCGCCGGCGCCGGTAGCGCTGCGCGGTCATTATCATTTGTGGTACAGGCCTTTATCACGGGCCGGTGCCGAGGGAGTTCAAGTCAGGTATGACCAAAGCAGCGACCGAGACGGCCGAAGCGGCCCCGGAAAACCAGGATGGCCCGCTTCTCGATCTCAATGACCTGTCGGTCAAGGCGATGGTGAAAACCGCCAAGAAGCGCGGCTATGTCACCCATGACGAATTGAACAAGGTGCTCCCCTCCGAGGAGTTCACCTCCGAGCAGATCGAAGACGTGCTCGCCCAGCTTTCCGAGATGGGCATCACGGTCGTCGATTCCGAGGAAGAGGTAGATGACGCCGAGGCCGGTGCGGGCGAGGCAGGTGAGGGCGAGGACGAAGAGGATCGTCCGCGCGCCGTAGCCGCGAAGGCCAAGAGCGCGGTTGCCGGCCAGAACACGACCTCCGCGCAGGACCGCACCGATGATCCGGTGCGCATGTATCTGCGCGAGATGGGTTCGGTGGAAC
>JBJHCI010000088.1:5014-7232 GCA_050485925.1 Maricaulaceae bacterium | reverse complement strand
TTGGAAAGCCGTCTGGATGCGGTGGTCTATCGCGCCAAGTTCGTGCCGACCGTGTTCGCCGCGCGCCAGTTCGTCAATCACGGCCACGTGCTGGTGAACGGCAAGCGCGTCAACATCGCCTCCTATCAGGTGAAGCCGGGTGATGTGGTCGAAGTGCGCCAGAAGTCGCGTAACATGGCCCTGGTGCTCGAAGCACTGGAAAGCCCGGAGCGCGACATTCCCGATTATATCGACCTTGACGCGAAAGCGATGAAGGCCACCTACACCCGCATTCCGGAGTTCTCCGACGTGCCGTATCCGGTGAAGATGGAACCCAATCTCGTGGTCGAATTCTACGCGTCGTAAGGCGCCCTTTGACTGCCAGAATGCGAAAACCCGCCAGCAGTGCTGGCGGGTTTTTTTTTATTGGAGTTTGGCCCAGCCGTTACAGCGCGAAGCTGCCCACCACCGGCACGTGGTCGGAGGCTTTTTCCTTAGCGCGCACATCCTTGTGGATCTCGACGCTTTTTAGCCGGTCGGCGGCCTGCGGCGAGCACAATAGATGGTCGATGCGGATGCCGTGATTTTTCGGCCAGGCCCCTGCCTGATAGTCCCAGAAAGTGTACTGGTCGGCCCGGCCATCACAGTGCTGGAAGGCTTCGGTGTAGCCGAGCCACAACAGCGAAAAGAAGGCATCGCGGCTGTCCGGACGGATCAGGGCATCGCCCTCCCAGGTGGCCGGGTCATGCACGTCCACATCGCGCGGGATGATGTTGTAATCACCGGCCAGCACGACCGGCTCCTCATAGGTCAGCAGAGCCTTTGCATGGGTGCGCAGGCGCTCCATCCAGGCGAGCTTGTAGTCATGCTTCGGACCAGGGGCGGGGTTGCCATTGGGCAGATAGATGCTGGCCACGCGCACAGGGCCGTTGGGTGCACCGATCACCGCCTCGACATAGCGGGCCTGATCATCGCTTTCATCGCCGGGCAGGGCGCGCTGTGCTACCTCCTCAATGGGAAAACGGGAGAGCAGAGCAACGCCGTTATAGCTCTTCTGGCCCACGGTCTCGATATTGTAGCCGAGCGCCTCGATCTCCTCGCGCGGGAAGGCCTCGTCCACGCATTTGATCTCTTGCAGGCAGGCAATGCCGGGCTTTGCTCCCCGCAGCCAGTCCAGCACGTTGGGCAGACGGGCCTTGATGGAATTAACATTCCACGTCGCGATAGTCAGACTCATGCTAGACTGCCTTTTGCCGACGGAACCGGCGGTTGGGGTATTCACAGGGACCCGAAATGACCGAGAACCCGCAAGGGGCTTCCAGCGCGGGTGGGCGCGAGCGGCGCATCACCTTTCTAGCAGTCATTACCCTTGTGCTGGCAAGCCTTGCTTCTGTGTGTGCCGGGCTATTCGGCCTCGCGATATGGGCCCCGTCCATGATGGCCTATTCCGGCGCGGTGGAAAGCGGGGCAGATCCGAGCATCATGCGCGTCGTGCTGGCGCTGATGATGGCCGGCCCGTTCATCGCGGCGGCCGGGCTGGTGATCGGCTGGATCGTATTCTGGAGGCACAGGCCGGGCGCGGGCGTGATGTGGGTCATCCTCCCGCCGGTCATCTGGGCGGGCGCTCTGCTGGCCTATTCCGAAGCAGTCAAGGCGTTCTGTGACGGGCAGTTCACGTGCGGGCTTTAGAACCCCTCGAACTCTGCGATCTCGTCGAGACCCGCGCGGGCGGTGCGCAGCTGGTTCACCTTGGCGGATGTGTCGGCATGACCCAGCGCCATGCCGCAATAGACGATTTCCGGCGCTTCGACGCCGAGCGCTTCGGCAACAGTCTTACTGTGCGGCGTCCACGCTTCCTGCATGCAGGTGGCAAGACCGCGCGCTTCTGCGGCGAGGCAGATACTCATCATGAACATGCCCATATGCGCCCACTGATTGGGGCCCATGCGCTCGTCGATCAGGAAGAAGAGGCCCACTGGCGCGCCGAAGAACTGATAATTGGCCATCAGATGCGCCAGACGCGCGCCCTTGTCCTCGCGCGGTATGCCCAGAAGCGCATACATGTCCTCGCCTACCTGAAAGCGGCGCGAGCGATAGGGCTCCCACAGGCTTTCAGGATAGACCGGGAAGGGGGCCTCGTTGTCGAACGGGTTTTTCGCCAGCTTCTCCTGCACCGCGTCGATGACGCGCTGGCGTGCCTCGCCCGCCACCACTTTCACCCGCCAGGGCTGGAGATTGC
>JBJHCI010000088.1:0-5004 GCA_050485925.1 Maricaulaceae bacterium | reverse complement strand
GTGTCGATCTGACCCTGCACGAGGGCGAATTCGTCTCGGTCATCGGCTCGTCCGGCTGCGGGAAATCCACCTTGTTGAAGATCATGGCGGGCCTGACGCCGCCCAGCGCGCCTCATCCAAAATGGCCCGCACCTCCGCCTCGCTGACGGGCGTGTTCAGAAATGCGCGCGTGGAAATGCGCTGCTTCAAGGCGGTGGCAACGTCCATGAATTCCCCCGGATCAATATGTCAGATGGAAAAGCTGGTCCCGCACCCGCACGCGGCCGTGGCGTTGGGATTGGTGATCCTGAAGGCGGCGCCGATCAGCTCGTCAGCGTAATCGAGCTCGGAACCCGCGAGAAACTCCATGCTCATCGGATCGACAAGCACGGTTGCGCCATCACGCTCGATGGCGAGGTCATCCTCCGCGCGCGCGGTCTCCAGATCGAACTTGTAGGAAAAGCCCGAACATCCGCCGCCGACCACGGATACGCGCAAATACTGCGCGCCCTGGCTGGCAAGGATCGTATTGATCTGCCGCGCGGCTTTCTCCGAAAGGGTAAGCTGGGTGTCGCTCATGGGCAGTGCGGTTCCCGTTTTGGTGACAAGCAGATATATGGACGTGTTGCCTGCCGGAATAAAGACTGGCCGATGAGGAAACAGGAAAATGGCTTTTGAACGCGCGCCCTATGCCTGTGATCCGGCCCGCTCGCGCGGTCGCCATTTTCCCGAAGCCGAAAGTGCCACCCGCACCCCCTTTCAGCGCGACCGCGACCGCATCATCCATTCCAGCGCGTTCCGCCGGCTGAAAGAGAAGACGCAGGTGTTCGTCGCCCATGAGGGTGATCATTACCGCACGCGCCTGACCCATTCTCTGGAAGTGGCGCAGATTGCCCGCACGCTGGCGCGCGCGCTTAAGGTGGATGAGGATCTCGCAGAAGCGGCTGCGCTTGCCCACGATCTGGGTCATCCACCCTTTGGCCATTCTGGCGAGGACGGGCTTGCCGAGGCGATGAAGGATTTTGGCGGGTTTGACCACAACGCCCAGACGCTGCGCGTCATAACCCGGCTGGAGCGGCGCTATCCGTGCTTTGACGGGCTAAACCTCGCTTGGGAGACGCTGGAAGGCGTCGTGAAGCATAACGGCCCGCTGATGCAGAAGGGCGATGATCCGGCAAAGCTGCCCTGGGGCTTTACCGCCTATGAGGACTGGGAAGCGCTGGAGCTGCACACCCATTCATCGGTGGAGGCCCAGATTGCGGCCCTGTCGGATGATATCGCCTACAATAATCACGACATTGATGACGGGCTGCGCGCCGGGATACTGAAACTCGACGAGGTGATGGCGCTGCCGCTGGTTGGCGAGGTATTTGTCGGCGTGCGGGCCGAATATCCCGACATCGGGACCAGCCTGATGATCCACGAGGCGGTGCGCCGTCTGATCGGGCTGATGGTCAATGATGTGCTGGACGAAACCCGCGCCCGTATCACCGCGTCTGGCGTGAAATCGGCGGAGGAGGTGCGGGCGCTCGACCACTCTCTGGTCGCGTTTTCCGAGCCGATGATGGAGAAGCTCTCGGCGGTGCGGCGCTTTCTCTACGCAAACATGTATCTGCAATACAAGGTGAAACGGGCCAAGGAGAAGGGAAAGCGCATTGTGCGTGACCTGTTCGCGGCCTTTCTTGACGATCCCGCCCTGCTGCCGACCGAGTTCCAGCGGGAGGTTGATGCTGCATCCAGCCCGGTGACGGCGCGTGTGGTGTGCGATTACATTGCCGGGATGACGGATCGCTACGCGATTGACGAGCACCGCAAGCTTTTTCATGTGGAAGCCTGGCGCTGAACGCAGGCATGGCGCTTCACATCTTGATACTCTGTTAACGATACGCGCGCGTCACTGATTCGCGTGAAGCCATACTGGATACGGGATCATCATGTCCGCTCGGGACCGCTACAGCCAAAGCTACTCGCCGTCCGAGGATGAGTTCGAGACGTTTGATGCGCGCGAGGACGGGCAAGGACGGCGCGGGCCGATCCTGTTGCTGGCCGCTGCCGTGGTGCTGGTGCTGTTCCTGGGCGTGGTGTGGAGCGCGTATAATCTGGGTGTGCGCGAGCGCAATACCGCGCCCATCCTCACAGCCGACAGCCAGCCCTGGAGGGTGGCGCCGGAAGATCCTGGCGGGGTGGAAACGCCGGGGCAGGACATTGAGGCTTACAGCCTGCGTGAACGCGAGCGGGTGGAGACGGTAGAGATCGACCCGACTGTGCGTCCCGGTCCGGAAGAGCCGGTTTCCGCACCGGAACGCCCGCCCCTGACGGTGGAGACCGAAGATACTGACCGGCTGGAAATGCCTCGCGGCCGCGAACCGGCTGATGAATCTGAACCCGCCCCGGAACCTGCGCCCGAACCGGCACGCGAGCGTGAGACAGGGCCGGTGCGTCAGGCCGAAGCGCCCGCCGAGCAGCCCGCCGCATCGCGTCCTGCCCCGGCGGCGAGCGCCAGCGGCAATTTCGTGGTCCAGATCGCCGCCTTCCGCACTATCGAGGAAGCCGAGGAGGCGTGGATCGCCTTCATCGCGCGCTTTCCGGACCTTGCGGGCGGGCACAGCCCCTCCATCGTGGAAGCCAATCTCGGCGCGCGCGGCATTTATCACCGCCTGCGCATTGCCGGGTTTGAAACCCGCGACGAGGCCTCGCGCTACTGCCAAACCCTGTCTTCACGCGGACAGGACTGCCTGGTGGCGGCAAGGTGAGGGTGAGCGCCGCGATATATGGCGTTTCCGGCGAGGTGCTGACACCCGACGAGAAGGCCTTTCTGCGCGATGCAAACCCCTGGGGCTTCATCCTCTTTGGGCGCAATATAGACCGGCCCAAACAGATCGTGCGTCTCGTCAATGAGCTGCGAGACTGCGTGGGTTGGGAGGCACCGGTCTTTCTTGATCAGGAAGGCGGGCGAGTGCAGCGCCTGAAAGCCCCCATCTGGCGCGCCGCGCCGCCTGCGGCCCGCTTTGGCGCGTTGTGGGACCGCGAGCCCGAACTGGCACTGGAAGCGGTTCGGCTCAATCATCGCCTGCTGGCGCAGGAGCTGCGCGATCTCGGCATGGATTGCGATTGCGCGCCGGTCGTTGATCTTGCCATTCCCGGCGCGGATGGCGTCATCGGGGACAGGGCCTTCCACGCAGAGCCGGAGCCGGTGGCCGAAATGGCACGCGCGGCGCTGGCCGGGCTGAAGGATCAGGGCGTTGCCGGTGTCATCAAACATGTTCCCGGCCATGGCCGGGCCGATACCGACAGCCATTTCGCCCTGCCGGTGGTGGGCGAGGACCACGAGACCCTGCACGACACAGACTTTGCCGCCTTCCGGGGCGTTGCTGACGCTGCGCCGATGGCGATGACGGCCCATATTACCTTCACCGCCATCGACCCTGAAAACTGCGCGACCCTGTCAAAGGACGTGATCGCGCAGATCATCCGCGCCGATATCGGCTTTGACGGCCTTTTGATGAGCGATGATCTCTCCATGAAGGCGCTGGACGGTACGCTGCGCCAGCGCGGGGAGCGTGCGCTCGCTGCCGGGTGTGACATGCTGCTTCACTGCAATGGCGAGCGCGCCGAAATGGTGGAAGTGGCCCACGCCGCGATCAGCCTCTCCGGCAAGGCGCTGGAGCGAGCCAAAGCCGCAGAAGAGGCACGCGGCAAACCTGCCGGGCTGGACGTGGCCGCCATCAATGATGCCATGGCACGCTGCTTTGCCGAGGCCGGGCTGGAGGCCCCAGCACCGTGAGGGCAGCACCATGAGCGATCTGTTCGAGGAAGATGTCCGCTTTGAAGCAGCCAGGGACGCTGACGAGACGGGCAATGCTCTGATCCTGGAGCTCGATGGCTGGGAGGGCCCGCTGCACCTGCTCTTGCATTTGGCGCGCAAGAACAAGGTGGATCTGGCGAAGATTTCCATCCTCGCCCTTGCCGAACAGTATCTGGTCTTCATCGAGGCGGCGCGCGAGAAGCGCCTTGATATCGCGGCGGAATATCTCGTCATGGCGGCCTGGCTCGCCTATCTGAAATCCCGCCTGCTCCTGCCCAAACCCCGGCCTGACACCGATGAGCCGGAGCCGGAAATGATGGCGGCTGCGCTTGCCTTCCGCCTGATGCGGCTCGATGCGATGCGCGCAGCGGGAGAAGCGCTTTATGACAGGCATCTCCTGAAGCGTGATGTGTTCACGCGCGGTGCGCCTGAGGGCGTGCGTTCCATCCGCGCCCCGCAATACGAGGCGAGCCTGTTTGACCTGCTCAAAGCCTATGCCGGCACACGGGAGAAGTTTGCCTTCTCCACCTACCGGCCTGAAATGCCGCGCGTCTATTCGCTGGAAGCTGCCCGCGCGCGCCTCAGCTTGCTGGCCAAGCGCCTTACTGGGTGGGAAAGGCTGGATGCGCTGCTGCCCGACGTGGGCGAGCTGGGGCCGGACGCCCCGCCACCGGAATCCCTGATGGCATCCTCACTTCTGGCTGCGCTGGAAATCACCAAGGATGGCGAGGCGTCCCTGCGGCAGGACGAAACCTATGGGCCCGTCTGGATGCGCGGTCAGGAGGGCCGACCATGAGCGATCCGATAGCCGAGGCGATTGCCCGCCTGCGCGCCCGCCAGGGCCCGCAAGGCGGCGATGGCGTGTCCGGCCCGCACGAGATCGCCGAGCCGTCAGAACGCGCCCTGCGTATGGCCGAAGCGCTGCTGTTTGCCGCCTCTGAACCGCTGGATGCCGAGACGCTGGCCGCGCGCCTGCCGGCCGGCACCGATATTCCCGCCACCATCGCCGCCCTGCAAAAGCGCTATGAGCATGCAGGGGTCCGTGTCAGCGAGGTGGGTGGACGCTGGCGGTTTGAAACCGCGCCGGATCTCGCCCATCTGCTCGCCGAAGTCCGCGAGGAGCCGAAAAAGCTCTCCCAGGCGGCGCTGGAGACGCTCTCCATCATCGCCTATCACCAGCCGGTCACGCGCGCCGAGATCGAGGAGATACGCGGTGTGGC
>JBJHCI010000087.1:0-7285 GCA_050485925.1 Maricaulaceae bacterium | reverse complement strand
ACATAGGCCAGCAGGGCGAGGAATATCGTCCAGCCGGGGAAGGCACCGCGCTTTTCGGTCGCGATAGAAGAATGGATCAGTGCCGCGCCCAGAAGCCAAGGCATGAAGCTGGCGTTCTCGACCGGATCCCAGAACCACCAGCCGCCCCAGCCCAGCTCGTAATAGGCCCACCAGGCACCCAGCGAGATACCTGCGGTGAGGCTGGTCCACGCGCCCAGCGCCCACGGGCGCAGCGCGCGCGCCAGTTCCCGGCCAGGCGTTCTCTGGATAAGGCCCGCCGCGGCGATCGCGAACGCCGCCGAAAGACCCACATAGCCGATATAGAGAAGCGGCGGATGGAAGGCGAGCGCCGGGTCCTGAAGGATCGGGTTGAGGTCAAGCCCCTGCAGCGGAGCCGGGTCCAACCGGTCAAATGGATTGGAGGCAAAGGCCAGGAACGCGAAAAAGAGCGTCTGCAACAGACCCTGAATGGACACGGCACGCGTGCGCAGGTTTCCATCCAGCGGGCCGATGCGCGCCAGCCCGTAGCCGAACAGGGCAAGAATACCGCACCAGAGCAGCATGGAGCCTTCATGCCCGCCCCAGGCTGCCGTCACCTTGTAGAATAGGGGCTTGTCGACATGGGAATGGCCCACGACATAGGCGATGGAGAAGTCGGACTGGATGAACGCGACGATCAGTAGCGCAAACGCAGCAGCCGACGAGGCCAGAGCCGCAGCCGTCGCGGAACGCCCGGCGCGCGCAAACGCGTCACGCCCGGCGGATGCACCCACCCAGCTTAGCGCCATCTGGGCGAAGGACGCGACCAGCGCGAGCGCGATCAGGAAACGGCCAAGTTCTGCGATCATGAGCCGCTACGCCCATAACCGTCGCGGTAAGCATCACGCCCGGCTGCACGCGGACCTGCCATGCCTTCAGCCTCGGCGCGCGCCAGAGCCGCCGCGACTTCGGGCGGCATATAGGCTTCATCGTGCTTGGCGAGCACCCGGCTGGCGATGAAGAGACCGGTCTCGTCAAACGCGCCCTCGGCGACAATCCCCTGCCCTTCGCGGAACAGATCGGGAAGCGAACCGGCATAGCTGATACGGATATCGGCAAGCGTATCGGTGACGGTGAAATCGGCGCCGCCCGTGGCCGGACGGGCCACGGAGCCATCCACCACCAGACCGCCCACGCGCACGCGCTGTCCGGGTGGGGGCGGGTTTTCCGCCACCATGGCCGGGGAGTGAAAGAAGGTCATGGCATCGCGCAGCGCGAAGCCTGCCAGCACCGCCGCACAGACCAGCACGCCAGCCGAGGCCAGCACAATCCAGAGCCGTTTGCGTGCCTTGATCACTCTTCGCTTTCCTCCACCTGAATGGCGCGTGCCAGCGCATCAAGAATAGCGCCTGAAGCGTCATCGCCGCCGGTACGGGCGCGCGCTTCGGCAAGGGCGGCGCGGGCACCTGTCCGATCTTCGGTCACAGCCCGCACACGCGCCAGAACCATCCAGCGCGAAACATCATCCGGATTGGCTTCAAGTCCAGCCTCCAGCCCTGCGACCATTCGCGACACCATCTGCTCAGGCGTCTCGTCCTCGGGCATTTCGCCATCGGGCAGCATTTGCGGTCCGCCTGCCGGACGCGACAGCAGATCGGCTGCACGCACCGAGATCACCTCGCGGAACGGATCGGCCTGCGGCAGTTGGCGTATAATGCCGGCCCAGTAGTCCAGCGCGGCTTCCCGGTCTCCGGCCTCATAGGCTGCCACGCCCAGAAAGAATGCCGGTTCAGGCAGGGTTTCGTCACGCGCATGGGCGGCAGCAAAGGCGCGTTCGGCTTCTGGTGTGACATTGCCTTCGTTCAGCTCCAACAGCGCCTGCCCCAGATCGGAGAGTACGCGGGCATTCTCGTTCACCCGCAGCGAACGCTCCAGCATCGCAATGGCTTCAAGGTGCCGCCCGTCGAACGCGAGAAACCGGCCCAGCAGCGCCAGCGCCTCGGCATTGGCCGGTTCACGCCGGACGATGGCGCGAAGCCGCTCCTCCTGCTCGTCAGGTGAAAGCTCTTCAGGGTCCATCGCCGCAAGGCGCGCTTCCGTTGCGCTGTATGGCTGGCCGGGCAAACCCGGCGAACCACCCACCAGATAGGCGCCAAGTGCCGCCAGCGCGACAAAGGCCATCACGCCGAACGCGGCAAGGCGCTGCATGGGTGCAAGCGCGCTGCGCGCGAGCGGCGAGGCAATCCAAAGGGCGGTCAACATGCCGAGCGCCGCAATGATGAGGGTGAGCGCGATCATGCCGCCCCTTTTTCAAACACGAGAGTGAGATTATTGGCCGGCATGACGATCCGGTCACGCAACACGACCCCGTGACGGCCTGCCAGCGCTGTCACATCGTTAAGCGGGCGTACGCCCCAATCGGGATTGCGGGCGTTCAGGCTATCGTCGAAGGCGAGATTGGACGGGGCGGTATCTTCGCCTTCCAGAAAGGGCCCGTAGAGCACCAGCAAAGCGCCCTTACGCAGCAGGGAGCCGGCCCCGTCAAACAGGCCTTCAGCTGCCGCCCACGGCGCGATATGGATCATGTTGGCGCAGAAGATGGCATCCACCGTTTCGGAGAGGCTCGCCTGCCATCCGGTCTGCGTCACATCCAGATCAAGCGCGGGTGCAATGCGGCCGCCGCTCTCCCTCGCCCAGTCATCAATACTGGCACGCGAGCGTGGATCAGGATCGCTGGGTGTCCAATGAAGATCAGGGCGCTTCAGGACCGCCGCCAGAGCGTGCTCTCCCGTCCCGCTGGCGATCTCCAGCACCCGCGCGCGATCTGCCAGAAGCCCGGCCAGCGTCATGGCGATCACGTCCCGGTTGCGCCCAGCGCTCGGCGAGCTCAGGCGTGCGCCTTCACTGGCGCGGTCCTCAAGGGCGGTGGAACGGAAAGAGGTCATACCCGCCGATATAGGCCGTCAGGCCGGTCGCATAAAGCATTTCACGCGGCACGGGCTGCGGCGGTGCGGCGCAGGAATATCGATGCCGGTTCCTGCTGGCCCAGCGCCAACATCAGCCGGGCGATCACTGCCGCACGTTCATTGGTGTGTTCATCAGCACTACCATTGCGCAGCGAGGCCAGAACCGCCTCGGCGCTGAAATCGAGGCGTTGCATGACCCTGTCCATCACCTGTACGTGTGCGCCGCCCGCGGCAGCACGCGCGGAATCGTCGCGAGCGAGCCTCAAGAAGGTCAGCAGCGGTTCTGCCTTGTCCGCAGCAGCGGTCAAGGCCTGTCGGTCGAGCTTCAACCGGGCCGGCACGGGCTTGTGCGGGTCGGGCAGAACCTTGTCCATCCGTATCAGCGCCTCAGCGTGGATGGCTTCCATCTGCTGTGCCGCGCGCTTGCGCAGCGCCACGATCTGCCGACCCCAACCGCCATCCTTGCGGATGCCGATCTCACGCGTCATGCCCACCGTTACCTGGGCAAAGCGCGCGAGCGCCGCAGCTGCCTCGTGTGCGGCGTCATGGGACTCGGGCGTGTCGGCAAACCCGGCAAGAAAAAAGCCCGCATCCTCCAGAAGCGCATCCCCGATCGTGGCAACATCGGTGCGCGAGAGCAAAAAGTCATCGTCACGCCGGGCGATCTTCTCGAACACCCGTAAAATGGCCCAGGGCCGGTTCAGGCGGGCCATGACCAGATAGAGAAACCAGACTCCGGAGTCGGCGTCCTTGGCATAAGCAGCGTCATACCGGTCCCGGATAAGCTGCGAGAGCTCTTCGGAAATCTCGCCGATATCGTCCGGGATGCCGTCCAGCGCTTCGCGCAGAACCGGCGCAACGCGCAAGATGACGGCCACTTCCATCACCGTACGGAAATCGCTTATGCCGAGCCGGTGGCGTAAGGCCTTGCTGGCACGCGGATCAAGCTCAACGGCCATTATCTCTTCCACTATCGCGGCGGAGACCTCAGCCCGCAGCGGGTCATCATGGGCGGGGTCTTCCTCGGCCAACGGATCGGCCACCGCCGCCATCATCGCCCGTGCAACATCCGGAGCCAGCGTGTCCGATATCCACTCCCACATGGTTGACAGCATGGCCGGAGGCGCGTGGGACAGGGACGGACGCACAGCGGCAGGATCCCGGCTCAGCGGAGCGAGAGGCGCAAACAGACGTTCGCGCGCCAGAACGGCAACGTCCTTCGCGCAGGCCGTCAGCAGACGCCCCATAGTTTCGTCGCCTGCGCTCACCGCACCGATCAGGCGCTCGCGCAACTCGTCCGGCAGCGCACGCATCAGCGCGCGCAGCTGGGCCAGTTTTTGAGGTGCAAGCGTAGCCATTGCTGGATTTGAGACCGGATTTACCAATCCTCAACCTTGCAGATTGCGGTTAATGGCGCGTTTCCCCTGACCGGAGTAGGCCCGGCAGGACAAGGCGTGCCCGCAGTCCACCCAGCGGACTTTCGTCAAGCTCGAACGTCCCGCCATAAGCCCGGGCGAGATCGTTTACGATGGCAAGGCCGAACCCTGTGCCCGGCGCCTGCTCGTCCAGACGCACGCCGCGTTCCAGCACACGCTGGCGGACATCGGGCGTGAGGCCGGGACCATCGTCCTCCACGACGATCTCAATCTGGCCGTCCGGAAGGTCACGCGCGATGGCTTTCACCGTTGAAGATGCCCATTTACATGCATTATCGATGAGATTGCCGATCAGGTCCTCAAGGTCCTGCCGTTCCCCGCGAAACACGGCGCGGCCATCCACCGTCCAGTCCAGGGCTATGGCGCGCCGGCTGTGTATCTTGCGCAAGGTACGCCCCAGATCATCCAGCACCTCACCAACCGGCGTGCGCGCGCCAAGCGCTTGCGCATTGGCCGCCGCACGCGCGCGGCGCAAATGATGCTCCACCTGGGCGGACATGGTGCCGGCCTGCCTGCGCACCATCTCGCCCAGCCGGGTGTCATCAAGGCGCGCCTCGTTGGACAAAACGGTGATCGGTGTTTTCAGCGCGTGGGCGAGATTGCCCACATGGGTACGCGCGCGCTCGACCACCTCGCGCGAATGATCCAGCAGTGCATTGAGCTCGGATGCCAGAGGCAGCAATTCCACCGGATAGCGCCCCTCCACGCGGTCAGCCTCGCCATCGCGTACCTGGGCCACCGCCCGGCGCATCTTCAGAACAGGAGACAGGCCCACACGCACCTGAATGACAACGCCTACCGCCAGCAATATCGCGAACACGCCCATCAGGCCGCCCGCCACCAGGCCGAAGGTCAGGACGCGGCGATCCGAGGGACGACGATCCTCAGCAGCCAGAATAAGCACCGCGTCCTCACGCCCTGGTAGCACCACGGATCGCACCGAAAGGCGAAGCGGCTCACCGTCCGGTCCTTCCGCATCTCCGGCAACGGGCTGACCAGTGGCGGCAATCGCCGCAGCCCTTACGGAGTTGGAGATGGGGACGGTTTCGTCCCAGAGCGAGCGCGAGCGGATCAGTGGATCGTCGTCTGAGGCGGCGTCGATGCTCGTGACCTGCCAGTAGCGACCGGAAAAGACCTGCGCGAAACGTGGGTCCAGCAGGTCACGTGAGAGCACGATGTCGCCGTCCCCATTCACTTCCAGCGCCACGAGCAGAAACTCGGCGATATTGGCCTGCCGGTTATCGAGGTCTGTCAGGACGGTCTGGCGGAAAACCGCCGTCAGAGACACCGCGCCGACGGCCAGCAGAACCAGAGCCCACCCGAGCGCCAATAGGAAGAGCCGGCGAACGAGTGAGCCCTGCTGAGCCAGCCCCCCTGACGTCTCCGCATTCACCCGGCCTTGGCCCTCTCATTGGCAGTCGGGTCCACTAGCCGGTAGCCGAGACCCCGCACGGTCTCGATCCGGTCCTGACCGATCTTCTTGCGAAGACGCCCGACAAAAACCTCTATCGTATTGGAATCACGATCAAAATCCTGATCATAGATATGCTCGACCAGCTCGGTGCGCGAGATCACACGCTCACGATGGTGGATCATGTAGGACAGGATGCGAAACTCGTGCGAGGTCAGCTTGACCAGCCTGTCGCCGACGAACACCCGCGCGCCGCGCGTATCCACCGACAGATCGCCGATCTCGATTGTGGATGTTGTGTGGCCTGCTGCCCGGCGCGTCAGGGCCCGCAGGCGCGCCAGCAATTCCTCTGGATGGAAGGGCTTGGTGAGATAATCATCAGCCCCGGCATCAAACCCGGCAACCTTCTCGCTCCAACGATCACGCGCAGTGAGGATCAGGACCGGGAAGTCCCGCCCCTCGCTGCGCCAGCGTTCCAGAACGCTCACGCCATCCAGGCGCGGCAGGCCGAGATCGAGCACGACCGCGTCATAGGGCTCGGTATCGCCGAGGAACCAGCCCTCCTCGCCGTCGCCCGCCTCGTCCACGGCATAGCCGGCATGGTCCAGCACATCCTTGAGCTGGCGGCGGAGATCGGGATCGTCTTCGACTATCAGGGCGCGCATCGGAGCCACTCCTTGGCGTTCAGGGCCTACATGACCCGCCCGGTACGACCGTCAACACGCACATCGATGCGCCGGCCGTCCTGGGTGAGGATTTTCACGATGTAGAACGGGTTGCCGGAGCGCACGAGTTCTACATCAAGCACCTGCGCACCGGGATAACGCCGGCGCACATTGTCAATCGCCACCCGCGCCGGAACAATCTGCCCGGCCTGACTCTGGCCACGCGCCTCGTCGGCGGAATAGCGCGAGCGCGGATCGAAGGCCTGAGAGGCCTCCTGCAGATCGGCCGCGCGCGCATCCGCCGCCGCCAGGGCGCCGATGCAGGCCAGAAGAAGGGTGTAGCGAGTGATCATGGAAATCCGTTTGCCACGCGCGCGCTGAACATCATCTGAACAGCCTGGTTATTGTGCAGTCATGCAGGCTCCGCGCCAAGAGCGCCGCCCATCACCCTTTCAAACGCTTACGCGGGTCATATCCAGCGGGCGGGTTCCAGCTTTCTGCAAACTCTTCCAGAGCGGGGTCGGCGGGCGGCAGGTCCACCATCAGCCGGACAAGCTGGTCGCCCCGGCTGCCGTCGGCTTTCACCGCTCCGCGGCCTTTAAGGCGCAGGACAGCACCGGAACTGGCTCCGGCCGGCACACGCACCTCGACATCGCCATCCAGCGTGGGCGCACGCACCTGTCCGCCCAGAACAGCCTCTTTCAGGGAGATCGGCAGATCAAGCCGGATGTCATCCCCCTCGCGCCGGAAATGGGGATGGGAAGCAATGTGAATTTCTACCAGCAGCGCGCCCGCCGGACCGCCGGTGAGCGATGGCTGGCCCTGACC
>JBJHCI010000086.1:0-7368 GCA_050485925.1 Maricaulaceae bacterium | reverse complement strand
GCGCTGACCCAGTCGGCGCGCGCCGCCACGCTGGCAGAGGACCGGGCGCTGGCGGCCATGGCGGCAGAGAACGTGCTGGCAGACTGGCGGCTGGAGCGAGCCGGCACGCCGCGCGATGCCTCCGGCCAGTACGCGTTTGCAGGCCGTGATTATGAATGGCGCATCGAGATCAGCCCGACACCCGAAGCCGGGCTGGTCGCGGTCAATATCGAGGTTAGCCCCGCTGGCGGTTTCAACCGCCGTCCGGGTTTCACGCTGACCCATTTTGAACGGGCGGCGCCATGAATCGCGAGGCAGGTTTCACCCTTGTCGAGGTCATGGTGGCGCTTTCCATCTTTGCGCTGGTCGGCACGCTGTCGACCGGATTGCTAGTCACCACCATTGATGCGCGTGACCGGCAGGAAGCCGCGCTTGCGCGCCTCACAGAGCTGCAGCAGGTCCGCGCGCTCTGGCGCGATGACGCCGCGCACATGGTGATGCGCCCGCACCGCACCTCCGACGGCGGGTATGATGGCGCGGCGCTCTCCGGCCCCTCCGCCAGCGCGTTTGCGTTCGGTGACGACGCCAGCCGCCTGGCGGCATTCACCCGCCGGGGCCGCGCCAATCCGGGTGAGGCCGCCGACCGCTCGACACTGGTGCGTGTGGTCTGGCGTGTGGAAGATGGAACCCTGATTCGCGAGATATGGACCGTCACCGATCCTGCAGTCTCCACCACGCCGCAGACCATGGTGCTGGCCGAGGGGCTGGAAGACGTGTCGGTACGCTTCCGCTATGGCCGCAACTGGCTGGACGCGCCCGTGCGCGAAAGCAATTCCGGCGATGCGCCTCAGCCAGAGGCGTTGCGCCTGTCCTATGTCGATGGTCTGGGCCGCGAGATTGAGCATATCGCCCTGACCGTCAGGGTGGGGGCGACATGACCGCGCCCCGCAACGATAGGGAGCGCGGCGCGGCGCTGATCACCGCCCTCATGGTCGTCGCCTTCATGGCGGCGGTCAGCGTGTCGCTGGTGGAGATGGTGCGCAGCCATTTGCAGCGCACGGGCGCCATCGAGGACCGGCTGCAGGCGGCCGCCTATCTGGATGGTGCCGCCAGCTATGGCGAGGTGCTGATTGCGCGCTTTGCCGGTGATGCCGACCAGCGCTTCACCCCCGCTGGCCCATGGGACGGGGAGGCGCGCCTCTTCCCGCTGGATAATGGCGAGATGGCCGCGCGTGTGCGCGACCGTAATAACTGCCTGAACATCAACGCCCTTCACACGCCCAGCGGTGACAGCGAAGCCGATGACCGCGCCGCAGCGCGGATGCGAGCCCTGCTGGCGGCGCTTGGTGTGCCTGCTGGGGACTCCGAAAGCCTGATCGCGCAGGCCGCTGACTGGATCGATGCTGACCGCACGCCGCGCCCCGGCGGCGCAGAGGACGACACCTATCTGGCGCGCGCCGAACCCCACAGAGCCGCCAACCAGCCCTTTACCGAGCTCGCCGAGTTGCGCCTCCTGCCCGTGATGAACCGCGCGCTCTATGTGCGCCTTGCGCCGTATCTGTGCGCCTTGCCGACAGCCACGCAGCCGCCGCTCAACGTGAATACGCTGCGCAGCGAGGAGGCGGTGCTGATCACCGCCATTACCGAGGGCGCGGTCAGCGTGCAGGCCGCGCAGCAGGCGCTCTTCAGGCGTCCCACCACCGGATTTGAAAGCCTTGAGGCCTTCTGGGCGGATCCTGCCTTCTCACAGATCGAAGCCGATGCCCGCCCCTCAAGCGCGGTGGCGCTGCGCTCTGAATGGTTCGAGCTGCAGGTGAGCGTGCGTCTGGGCGAAGCGCGCCTGTCGCGCATCCAGACGGTGCGCATGGACCGCTCAGGCCAGTTTTCCCGCTACACGCCAGTACAGGGAGCGGTGTGGTGAGCGCACGCCTGATCATCACCCTTCCCGCTGACACGGACGCGCCGCTGCGCTGGGCGGTGTGCAATGCCTATGGCGATGTGCTCAGCGCGGGCGAAGGCGATGACGCGCCCGCAATCCCCTCCGGCGTCACTGTCAGCGCGACCATCGCCATCATCCCGGCGGGCCTCATCCATTTGCGCCGGCTGGCCATTCCGGCGCGCAGCGACAGCGCCGCGCAGCAGGCCGCGCCCTATGCAATGGAAGAACATCTGGCTGCGCCGCTGGAGACGCAGTCCATTGTCTGCGGGCAGGCAGGCGCTGACGGCCAGCGCTGGGTGGCGGCGATGGACAAGGCGCTGAGCGCGAACTGGCAAGCCCGGCTTGAGAAAGCCGCTGTGCGGCCGGTCTTCGCGGTCAGCGAGGCCATGCTGCTGGACCCGGCAGAGGGCGAGCTGGCGCTGGCGGCGGGCGGGGACGCCGTTGTGTGGCGCTATCGCGCCGGCGCGCGCGACGCGGCGGGCGCCATGCCGGAGGATTTTCATCCGCTGCTTCTTCCCGCCCTGATGGACACGCTTGCACCTGAGACCGTCTCGCTGGCGGCGGGGCTGGGGGGCGAGTATCACGCCCTGCAAGGTCTTGAGGCTCGCCCGGCGGGTCCGTTCGACCCTGTACGCGCCGCTGCCGGGGCGGATCTGGCGGCGCTCGCTGCCTTGCCGCCCGTGTTTGGCGCGCGTCTGGCGGCCTCGCTGGACTGGGCGGCCCTCTTGCGGCCCTGGCGGCGGGTGGCGGTGCTGGCAGGGCTTGCCGCCTGCCTGGGCCTTGCCGCTATCGCCATGGAGGCCGCGTGGCTGTCTGGCGAAGCCCGGCGATACGAGGCAGCGGCGCATGACGCCTTTGCCGCTGCGTTCCCCGATATCCGCCGCATCGTGAACCCGCGCGTCCAGCTCGCCCAGCGCCTGCGCGAGGTTGAAACGGTCGAAGGCGGCGGTGATGGCTTCCTGCAGCTGGCGGGCGCGCTCGCGGGCGTCACTGGCACGCTCGATGGGATCGAGATTGTTGCCGTGCGCTATGCGGCGGCAGATGCCGCGCTCTCAGTATCGGCGCGCTATGACGATTTTGCTGATTTCGAAGCCCTGCGCAGCGCCGGTGAGGCGGCCGGGCTGGAGATCAGCGATGCCGGTGCCCGCCAGAGCGCGGGCGCGGTGACGGGCGAATTTGTGGTGAGGTGGCGCTGATGCTGGATATGATCCTCTCGCGCTGGCAGCGTCTTAGCGTGCGCGAACAGGGCCTTCTGATGCTGGCCGGAGCCATTGTGCTGGCCTGCCTTATCTGGTTTGCCGCCTTCCAGCCCGCGCTCGCTTGGCGTGACAACGCCAGAGCGGCCTATGCGGGCGCGGCGGGCGATTATCGCGACATCCGCGCCGGCATTGCCCGGCTGAACACCGCCAGCGCATCAGACGCCGCCGTGACGGGCGAACGCGAGCCGGTGCGCAGCGTGGTCGCAGGCTCGGCCAATCGCGCCGGGATCGTGCTGGCGCGCGTGCTGCCCGATGAGTCCGGCCAGCTCAATGTCTGGATTGAGGGCGTGGACGGCGCACGCCTGATGGGGTGGCTGGAAACCCTGTCGCGCGAGCACGGCGTGGTAACGGTGCGCGCCGGGATCGAACAGACCGGTACGCGAGGCGAGGTCCGCGCCCAGCTGTTGCTGGCGAGGGGCGGGGCATGAGGCGCACGGCTCTTCTTGTCCTTGCAGGCGGTGTTGCCTTTGTCGCCGCGGCCACCGCGTTCCTGCCCGCGCGGGCGTTTCACGCAGTTGTGCTTCAGCCCAGAGGCGTCGAAGCGGCCATGGTCACAGGCACGGTCTGGAATGGCCAATGGCATGATGTGCGCGTGGGCAGCGTGGAACTCGCCCATGTGCGCGGCGCAGTGTCAGCCCGGTCGCTCGTCACCGGCAGGCCAGCGGTAAACCTCGCAATCACCGATCCGCGCGGACGCGCCGAAGGCATTGTCATTCTGGCTGGGCAGGGCGTGGAACTTCGCGGCCTCTCCGGGCGCATCCTGCCATCCGGCTTTGTCAGCATTTCCGGGCCGGGCCGTGCCGCACTGAACGAGCCGGTCATGTTTTCGGACGTTCAGGGCGTGTTCGGTGCGCGTGGCTGTGAGGCGCTGAGCGGGAGCGTCCGCCATGGCGGGCTGCTCGCGCTCGACACGGCAGGGGCCGGGGCCTTGCCCGTGCTTGATGGCGCTCTGGAGTGTGCAGGCAGCCTCCCGGCGCTGCGCTTTGCCGGGGAGTCGCAGGATGTACGCATTGACGGCCATGTCCGGCTGGGGCTGCGCTCGGCAGGCTGGTCGCTGAGTGCCGGGCCGCGCAGCGAAACCATGGCCCTTGCCTTGCGCGCAATCGGGTTTCAGGGCGATGGGGCCACGCTGACCGCGCAGGGGCAGACAGGCTGGGATTAGCCGAGCCGGAAATGCTGCACCTGAAACAATCAGTGTGTCCCCGGACAGAGCACCAGATCACAGTGATGGAGTGGATGCGCCACGGG
Source organism: Maricaulaceae bacterium (assembly GCA_050485925.1). Classification (GTDB taxonomy): domain Bacteria; phylum Pseudomonadota; class Alphaproteobacteria; order Caulobacterales; family Maricaulaceae; genus Glycocaulis. The sequence continues at coordinate 2,943 of JBJHCI010000086.1, read as the reverse complement.
AATTTGCATAGCATCCGGCATATTCCGTCCTGCGAAGCTGGTAACGGCACTGTGAAATGATGTTATATAGGGTGCGCTCGTTGGATCCGTTGCGGCACAGTCGAGCGGAATAGATGCAAAAGAACAAGAAATACAATTGAATAGAAAAACCACGCTTTATTATTCATATTTTTGACATTCTGTATACGTAAATACTTTCATGAAAACCTCGGATATTTGTTATCGCATCGTTACCTTATCGTAACGCCCCCGTCACGCGCCTAGAGTACCGGTCGAGGCTCCTTTCAACTCATCAAGCGGGGGCTTGTCATGACCAGAAAATTCCTGATATCGGGCGCAAGTGTTCTGGCGGTTGGTTTCGCAGCAGGCCTCGTGCCTGCAGGCGCTGAAGCCCAAGAGACCGGCGCGGGCACCACGCCAGAGCGCATCACGGTTGTCGGCTACCGGGCCCAGACCGAGCAGGCGGTTGAGCAAAAGCGCTCCAGCGAGCTGATCGCCGAATTCCTTCTCAGCGATGATATCGGCCAGCAACCCGACTACAACATCGCTGACAGCTTCCGCCGCGTTCCGGGTGTCCAGACCATTTTTGACGAAGATGAGGGCCGCTACGTCTCGATCCGTGGCCTCAACCCGAGCTATACGCTCGGCTCGCTTGATGGCGCGACGCTGGCCACCGCCGAGCGCTTTAACCGGCAACTTAATCTGGAAGCCATTCCTTCAACGGCGGTGCGCGGTCTTGAAGTGATCAAGTCGCGCACGCCGGATGTGGATGGAAACGCCATTGGCGGCACCATCAATCTGGTCACCCGCTCGGCGTTCGATGCCGATGGCCTCTACGCGGTAGGCAATTTCTTTGTCGGCGTTTCGGATTCACAAGATGTGCCTGGCGAAGGTTTTGGTCGCGATAGCGATGACGGGCTGAACTTCCGGGTTGATGGCACGGTCTCGACCGTGTTCGGCCGCAACGAGCAGTTTGGCGTTCTCTTCACGGGCTCCTACAGCCGCAAGCGCCGTGACCAGGAGCGGCTGCTGCCCCAGATCGTGCCGTTTGATGCGGGAAGTGTTCCCAACCCGCCAACCGGCCCGACCGATCTTCTGTGGTCAAACTATCCGAACACGGTAAACCGCTATGGCGGCACGCTGAAGCTGGAATACCGGCCCAGCATGGACTTCCAGGCAGCCGTCACCACCACATACTTCATCCAGGAAGATCGCGAGCTGCGTCACTCGCAACGCATACGTAACGGCACGGGCGGTGCGGCGAGTTTCGTACGCTTCAACGACTTCTTCATCGACAAGCCTCTGTTCGTGTTCCAGACCGATTTTGCCTGGACGCCGGAAGGTCCGCATCGCGTGGAAGGGCGTGCATCTTACTCCGAGGCGACCTTCAACGAGCCTTCCAATCAGCCCTTGTTTCGTCTTACGGGTCCTGCGCCGACATTCGATCTGAGCGTCCAGAACGGCGTGGCGATCGCGTCCAATCTGGATCCGCGTATTGGCGATTCCTCACAGTATGCGTTGGCGGAATATGTCAACTATCTCGACGATTCCGATGACTATGTGACCGAGTTCCAGCTGGACTACGGATATAATTCGCAGGCCGGTGACGGGGGCTGGGGTTTCGGTACCGGCATCAAGTTCCGCAATATGGTGCGTGATACCGACCGGGACGCGGATGTATTCCTGCCGGCACCAGGTGCCGATCTGCGGCTGAACCAGTTCGAGCAGGTCGAAAACTACACCCCTATCTATGCCAACTTCCAGCAGCTCTTCGTCGATTTCCAGAGCTTCCTGGATTACTTCAATGCCAATCCAAACGATTTCGTACTCGACCAGCTCAATACCGGCCGGCGGACCATCGGTAATGACTCGCGCGTTGAGGAAGACATCACAGCGGTCTACGCGCTGGCCCGCCATGCCGGCCCGCGCCACAGCCTGATCGTCGGTGGGCGCTATGAGCACACTGAGACCACGTCGGACTTTTTCACGCGTACGACGGCGGGCGGGGTCGATACCTTCACCCCGGTCACGCGCTCGGGAAGCTATGACAATTTCCTGCCCTCGGTGACCTTTGGCTATGAACTGTTTGACGGGATGCGCCTGCGCCTGGCCTATGCCGAGGCACTCGGCCGTCCCAACCCCTCCCAGCTTGCCGGCGGCGAAGTCGAGAACCAAGACGGTTCGATCTCCAGGCCGAACCCCGAACTGCGCGCGCGCTATGGGCGCAGCTATGACGCGGCACTGGAATACTACTTCCCGGACAATCTCGGCCTGTTTGCGGTCAGCCTCTTCCACAAGGAGATCGAGGACGAGATCTTCTCGATCCGTGAGCTGGAGGATGTTGGCGGCGTCATGACCGAGGTGACCACTCCGCGCAATGTGGAAAATGCCACCATTACGGGGCTGGAGCTGAACTTCATCGTGTCGCGCATGCCCTTCCTTCCGGGCCGGCTTGAGAATTTCGGCGTCTCCTCCAATCTGACCTTCCTCAACGGGCGGACAGCTATCCAGACGACAGGCGCGCGCCGTCAGCTCGACAGCCTGCCGGGTCAGGCCGACTTCCTGGCCAATCTGGCGGTCTTCTACGAGGAAGGCCCGTTCCAGGCCCGCGTCTCTTATGCCCATACGGGCGCGCACTTCACCTCGGTCAACCCGACCAATCCGGCGGCTGACCGGACCGAGAAACCGTACAACTCGGTCGATGCCCAGGCCCGTTACACCTTCTCGGACCGGCTCCAGCTGATTGCGGAGGTGCGCAATCTGACGGGCGAAAACCGGGTGAATTACACCGGACCAGACCAGAATATCGGCCGCGACCTCAACTTCTTCGGCCGGCAGTTCTGGCTTGGAGCGGCTGTACGGTACTAGGCCACACACCCAGACGCGCCCGGAGGGTCGAGGGACCTCCGGGCGTGCATTCCTCCACGACAGACAGACCACCAC
>JBJHCI010000085.1:0-7375 GCA_050485925.1 Maricaulaceae bacterium | reverse complement strand
AGCGCTGGCATGGCCGCAATGTGGACCCGTTTGCCGCGATTGCCGTTCAGCCCGCAGACTTGCGGTAAAGATCCTTCGCAAAGCGCCGGTGCACCCAGAACCACTGGGCCGGCGTTGCGAGAATCCGTTCCTCGATGAAGCGATTCATGGCGGTCATGATTTCGGTGACGGCGGCATTGCGTTCGGTGGCCTTTGGTCGGGCCAGCGGTTCGTGGATGCGCACGATGAAATTCGGTCCCTGCGTGCGGGCGATCGACATCGGGATCATCGCAGCATCGTAGCGCAGCGCCATCCGGGCCCCGCCTGACGCGCACATGGCTGGCAGGCCAAAGAACGGGGCCTCGATCCCGTCATTCATCTTCTGGTCCACCATCATCGCCACGGGGCGGGCTTCCTGCATGGATTTCAGGATGATGCGCGCGCCAGCATCGCCCTTCGGTGCAAAAGTGCTGCCGCCCATGGCCGCACGCCGGCCGCGCAGGCGCGCATCGATATGGGGGTTGTTGACATGGCGGTAGACGAGGCAGCAGCCGGGTATCTGGGTGGCCACCGTGCCGACCAGCACCTCCCAGTTGGCGAAATGACCGCCAAACAGAAGGATGGGGCGTCCCTCGCGCTGAAGGCTGCGCAGAATGTCCAGCCCCTCAATGCGCACGTGCTCGCCCTGGCCGGAGAGGTTCAGCCGGGGCAGGTGGGGCAGCTCGCCCGCCACGCGGCCCAGATTGTCCCACATGGCGGCGAGCAGACCGTCAATCTCGCGTGTGCTGGCGCTGGGGAAGATCAGCTCCATATTGCGCCGGGCGATATGGTGCGGGCGGATGCGCGGCCCGATCCGGCTCAGAATCGCAGCACCGGCATCGCTGGAACGCTCCAGCCCCACGCTGCGCATCACCGTTTCATAGCCGTCAAAGAGCGCCGTTTCGACACGCCAGCCCGCGCGTTTCATCATCGTGGTCATGCGCGCGTCCTGGCTCGTTCAAATGCAGCGCCCAGACAATCATCGATCCGAGCCGTATCCGCAAACACCGCCTGCACCGGGAAGGCGAGCACGCGCGCGCGCCAGTCTGGCGGCAAGCGTACATGGTCCTTCTCCGTGGTGATGAGGCGCGCCTGCCAGCCTTCAGCTAGGTCGGCGAGCTGCTTCAGTTCGCCTTCGCGGAACGTGTGATGGTCGGGAAAGCTGATCGCGTCGGCCAGCTCGCCGCCGGCCGCCTTCAGCCCATCAAAGAATTTCTGCGGGCGCCCGATCCCGGCAAAGGCAAGCAGTCTGCCCTCCGGCGGTGGGGCCGCAGGCGCCAGCCAGGTCTGAAATACCGGGATTTCCAGCTCCGCCAGGCCGAGCTTTTCATAGCGCGGCATATCCTCCGGTCCTGTGGTCATCACGATCACCGCATCGGCGCGGGCGAGCCCGCTGGATACCGGTTCGCGGAGAGGCCCGGCGGGAAAGATCGTGCCCGGGCCCCATCCGGCCTCGTTGTCGACGACCACGAAGGAAAAGTCCTTGTGCAGGGTGGGGTTCTGATGGCCGTCATCCATAATGATGATGTTCGCGCCATGCTGTGCGGCAAAGCGTGCGCCAGCCGGGCGGTCCACGCTGACAATGGCCGGAGCCGCGCGCGCCAGCAGGAGCGGCTCATCGCCGACATGGCGGGCCGTATGCACGCTGGTATCGACCGTCACCGGACCTTTCAGCGTGCCCCGCCAGCCGCGCGATAGGGCGAAGGGCGTGTGCCCAAGCGCCTTCAGGCGCTCCAAAAGCGTTATGGAGACAGGCGTCTTGCCCGTCCCGCCCAGCGTCAGATTACCCACGCAGATGACGGGAATATCCACATGCTCCGGTGTGGTGCGGGCGATACGCGCCGCCCCTGCAGCCGCATAGAGCCAGCCCAGCGGTGAGACGAGCGCGCGTGTCAACCGACTGGAAGACCGTCCGGCATTGTCGATCCAGAAGGCGGGCGCACGCATCAGGCGGGCTCCTTTGCATTCAGCAGCGCCAGCAGGCGCGCGGTAGTCTCCGCCATGGCATTGCCGGTCAGCGCTCGCACGGCTCTCTCGCCCGCTTCGACGGCGGGGTCTGCCCCGCGCCAGGCCTGTTCCACAGCACTCGCCAGTTCGGCGGCATCGGCCACCGTGGTGACCGCGCCTTCCGCTTCGTAGGCGGCAAATACATCGGCAAAGCTGTCCCGGTAAGGCCCTGATATAACGGCACACTCTGCTCCGGTGGCCTCAATCGGGTTATGCCCGCCAATCCCCGGCTTCAGACTGCCGCCGATAAAGGCGATGTCGGCTATCGTGTACCATAAGGGCAGCTCGCCCAGCGTGTCGGCCAGCCAGACGGGCGTTGACGCATCGGGTGCCTGTGAGAGCGAACGGCGGGCGAAATCAAGGCCCCGGCGGCGCATCAGATCGCCTATTCCGGTCGCGCGCTCTGGATGGCGCGGAACGAGAATCAGGAGGGTATCGGGATGGTCCTCACGTAGTATTTCGAGCGCCTCCAATACTATCGTTTCCTCCCCATCATGGGTGCTGGCGGCCACAAAAAGGGGACGGGTGCCGACAATTGTGCGTGCCGCGCTCCGCGCGTCGGGGGAGGGGGCGGGCAGGGCCGCTTCCAGCTTCAGATTGCCGGCAATCGCGTGCGCCTTTCCGGTGATCGCGCTGATGCCCTGCGCGGTGCGGATGTCGGCCGGGCTGATCCAGTCGAACCGGCCGAGGAGCCAAGCGCCGCTCTTTCTCCACTGCCGCCAGGTCTTCAGCGAGCGGGCATTCATGCGGGCATTGACCAGTGCCAGCCGCGCGCCGCTGCGGCCCGCTTCGGTGATGAGGTTGGGCCAGAGCTCGCTCTCCACGAACACGCATAAATCCGGCTGCCAGTGGGCGATGAAGCGCCTTGCGGCGTCGGGTGTATCCACGGGCACGAACTGGTGCAGCACCTCGCCTGCCCCGTCCCGTGCGATCAGGCTGGCCGAGGTAAGGGTACCGGAGGTGAGAAGCATGGTAAGGCCGGGCTTTTCACCCTTCAGAGCGCGCGCGAGCGCGAGGCTGACCCGGCTTTCCCCGACGCTCGCCCCGTGTATCCAGACCAGCGCCCCCTCCGGCCGTGCAAGGCTGGCCTCACCGAGGCGTTCGTTCAGCCGTGCCGGGTCTTCTTTGCCCTTGCGCAGGCGATCCTTGAGGGCCGCGCGTACGACCGGGGCGGCGAGCGCGGCGACAGAGCGGTAAAGGCCAAGGGCGACGGGTAGTGAGCGTGTCATCGCGCCCGTCCTTCCTTGGCCGCAGCAGGCTCCACCGGTTTCACACCGCACCAGTCGTCCGCCTGTCGGGTAAGGCTGATCAGCGTGTCTTCCAGCCAGCTCCGCGCGGCTTCGCGCTCTTCGGGGGAGGGGTCTGAGCCGAGATGGCGCGGTTCGCTCCAGATGATCACGCCGCGGGAGAAGGGCAAAGGCAGGACAAAGCGGTCCCAGGAGTCAAACACGATCCGGCTGCGGATCGACCATGTGATGGCGAACAGAGGCGCGCCGGTCGCTTCAGCAAGGCGCAGCGCACCGGGCTGTACGCGCATGCGCGGTCCCTTGGGGCCATCAGGCGTAATGGCCATCACCCCTCCATTTTCAACATGGCGTACCATGGCGCGGTAGGCGCTCATCGCACCCTTGCCGTCCACGCTGCCATCTTTCCTCACCTTGCGGCTCGAGCCGCGAATGCCGGCTACCCCGTGATGGGCGGCGGCGCGCGCGATGATGTCGCCATCGGCGGAGCGCGAGACGATGATGGCGGGCGGCTGGGTGTTCTTTGGCCAGAAGGCGATGCTCATCAGGAGGCGGCCATGCCAGAATGCACCGATGGCACCCTTGCCCCCGGCAGCGACCTCGCGCATCGGCCCGTCATTGATGACGGTCCAGCGCGTCGTGTTCTTTACCAGCCCCATATAGCCGCCCATTAGCGAGCCAAGGGCCATCTGGACCGGCTTTGCGGCGAGGAGTGACTTCAACATGGGGCTTTGCTGGCCAGCGCGGGCCCCAAGGTCAAGCACGAAGTGTTGTTGCGGGTTGGCGTGTGAGCGCTTATTGCCTCTCGGGACATGACTGAAACGCTTGATGATCCCGCCGCCCGCAAAGCCGCCCTGTCCCGCCTGATGTGGGAAGATCACGGCATTATCCGCAGAGGCTGGCACAATCACCGCCATGTAGGCGGGCAGATGTGGCGCGGCAACCAGCCCGACCCGGACCGTATCCAGTGGCTGGCCGATCAGGGCTTCAAGACCATCCTGAACCTACGCGGGGTTCAGCCTGGCCGATCCTATTACGATCTTGAGCACTGGGCCGCGAAAAAGCACGGGCTCACCGTGATTGATCTCGGCTGGGGCTCACGCGAGGCACCCTTCGTGGAACGGATCGAAAAACTGATCCAGGTGTTCAGCACCATCGCCTATCCCGCTTTCATGCACTGTAAATCGGGCTCGGACCGGGCAGGTATTGTTGCCGTGCTCTATCTCATCCTCCACGAGGGCCGACCGGTGGAAGACGCGCTATCGCACCTCTCGTTTAAATACGGGCACGTCAAACAGGGCAAGACGGGGATGCTGGACCATTTCTTCCAGCTCTATCTGGACCGCAATGCGCGTGAACCTATCGGTTTTCTCGAATGGGTGCGCACCGAATATGACCGGCAGGCCTGCCATGACGGCTTCATGGCCAGCTGGTGGGGCTCGATATTAACCGAACGTTTACTGCGCCGGGAATGATCCCGGTGTCATACCGCCTATTAACCTGTTGGCCTTTAACCTGCCTTTCCAATGGGAGGGCAGCCAATGGGCCGTCATCACATATCGCTGAACCCGGACAGGAGCATTGTCATCGTCGCGGTGTCCGGTGAGCGCAATAGCGAAACCTACTTAACGGGCCTGCCCGGCTTCCTGAAATTCTATCTTGCCCAGCCTGCGCGCCGCATCCTGTTCGATGCAGCAAATGCCCATTCCGCCATCGAGAGTTCTGAAGCGATCGAGATGGCCGAGGCTTGCGGACGGCAAATGCCCGCTTCGCGCATCGCTATTGTGGGGCGCGATTACAGCTGCGCCTATTCGCGGCTCTGGCGGCGTGCGCTTTGCCAGACGGGCCATGATGCGATGGTGTTCACCAGCGTGGCGGAGGCGGAGGCGTGGCTGCGTACCGATGTAGATGCCGATACGCTCTACGTCGCCTGATCCCCATCACGGAACTGTATCCGGCACAGATCGGCATAGAGCCCGCCAGCCGCGACCAGGTCGTCATGGCGGCCCTGTTCGACCACGCGGCCTTCATTCATCACATAGATCCAGTCCGCCCTGCGCACGGTGAAGAGCCGGTGGGCGATGACCAGCGTGGTGCGCCCTTGGCTGAGCCGGTCGAGCGCTGCCTGTACGCGCGCTTCGGACTGGGCGTCCAGCGCGGAGGTGGCCTCGTCCAATAGCAGGATGGGTGCGTCTTTCAGGATCGCGCGGGCGATAGCGATGCGCTGGCGCTGTCCGCCGGACAGTTGATTGCCACGCGGCCCGGCCCGGAATTCATATCCGCCAGGCAGGCTGGTGATGAAGTCATGCGCGTCAGCGGCCTTCGCTGCTGCCTCGATGGCGGCATGATCGGCATCCAGCGCGCCAAAGCCGATATTGGCGGTGATGGTATCGTCAAACAGGGTGATATCCTGGCTGACCAGCGCTACTGAGCCGCGCACGCTTGCCAGAGTAGCTTTCGCTATGTCCTGCCCGTCAATCTCGATCCGGCCCGCCTGCGGATCATAGAGCCGCGCGATAAGGTTCAATACGCTCGTCTTGCCGGAGCCCGATGGCCCGACCAGAGCCACCGTTTTGCCCGCAGGCACGTCCATATCGACGCTATCCAGAGCGGTTTTCTCCGCGTCATAGGCAAAGCGCACGCCTTTAAGCGCTACGGCGCCACCTTTGGTTTTCAGTGGCTTCGCACCAGCGGTTTCGGTCAGGCGCGGATCTTCATCCAGCAGATTGAAGACCCGTTCGAGTACGCCCATGCCTTCCTGTATCGCGCCGGCGAGAGAACCCAGCGCGCGCAGGGCCGGGCTGACGATCAGCAGGGCGGCAATCACGCCGAGGAAGCGGCCTACATCGCTGTCGCCAGTGGCCATGCGCCAGCCTGCGACGGCAAAAATGCCCGCCAGTGCGATGCCGCCCGCAATTTCCATCAACGGTTCGATCTTGGAGCGGTCACGCACCATGGCCTGCAGCAGGTGGAAGCGTTCGGCGAAAGCGGTTTTGGAGCGGGTGCGGGCATAGTTTTCCAGCGAGAAAGTCTTGATGAGGCGTGCGCCGCTCAAGGTTTCTTCCAGAAAGCTCGTCACATTGCCCATCTGGCTCATCACGCGGAGCGAGCGCTTGCGGATGATCCGCCCGATATGCAGGACAGGCGCGCCCGCCACCGGCAGGACAAGCAGCAGAAGTAGGGCCAGCACCCAGTCCAGCCAGATCATCACCGCCACCCCGCCAATTACCTGCAGCGTGTCGCGCGTCAGATTGTTTGCCGCGCGTACAAGGCTTTCGCGCAAAGTGGTGATGTCGTTGGTGAAGCGAGAGACGAGCGAGCCTGCGGCTTCGCCCTGAAGGCGGGCGAAATCGGCCTCCATCAGCCGGGCATACATGGCCGTCTGCAGATCGCGCATCACCGAGAGGGCCAGCCGGTTGGTCGCCAGTGTCTGCAGGTAGAGTGAAGCGGAGCGTATGATGACCAGTGGCAGGATGAGCGCCGGGGCGAGCCAGATGACACTGGCATCGCGCGCTTCCATCAGATTGGTCATGTCGCGGATAACCAGTGCATAGCCGCTCACTGCCGCCGCGGTGATGGCCGACAGTATGAGTCCCCAGACCAGAAGCGGCCATTTGGGCAGCACCCAGCCGCGCATCAGCCGTCTGGCCAGCGCCAGGGTGCCTGTTGTCTGCCCTTGCGGCGGGGAAGGGGCGGGAACGGTCAGCGTGCGTCAGCCCTGCGGCCCGCCATGGGCCGGATCGAGCAGCTTGTGCGCGTGAATGATGAAGAAGCGCATATGGGCATTGTCCACTGTGCGCTGGGCGGCGGCCTTCCACGCCTGACGCGCGGTTTCATAGTCCGGGAACGCGCCCACGAACTCGACCGCGCTCAGATCCTTGAACTCATGCACGTCCGGGCGCACCTCGGTCAGCTCGCCGCCGATCACAAGGTGAAGAAGCTGGGCCTGGCTCATCGCGATTCGTCTCCGTTCTCGGCAAGCTGCTCCAATAGCAAAGCATGCAGGACGGGGCCAGCCGCCACGGGCGGTGGCTGGCGCGCATCCGGCCCATCATAGCGCAGTGCCTCGCCCTTATGGCCCGTAATCAGCCCGCCCGCTTCGGAAA
>JBJHCI010000084.1:0-7586 GCA_050485925.1 Maricaulaceae bacterium | reverse complement strand
CCCCAGCTCTATGTGAAGGGCGAGTTCATCGGCGGCTGCGACATCGTGAAAGAAATGTTCGAAAACGGTGAGCTGAAAACCCTCTTCGCCGAAAAGGGTGTGGAAGCGGCCTGATGGCTTTTCCCGATCCAGACAGAGTATACCGCCAAACCATCTCCACCGGATAAATCAGCTTCGGTTTTTGCCAGCGGTCTGAAAGTGCAGAAAGTTTTCCAGGGCCCGCCGGGGATAGCGCGCGGGTTATCCGCGCTTTCCAGCACCATTTCAGCGTTTCCCGACGAAAGTCGGGAACCGGGCCGCTTTAACACCGGGCGCGGGCTTGCGCCGGTGAAACGAAAATAGGGATCTCGCTAATATCGCGGCCTGGGCGTGGGTGCCTGCGGGTTGATCACGCGCACGGCTGCGCTGGGCGGCAGACCCAGCTCGTCGCGCGTCCAGACCAGTTCCACCCCTTCAGGCAGAAGCGCGCGGCAATGATCCGGTTGCAGGCGGCGAAGCTCGACCGTGAACGACCAGCCGCGCCGCGAGTCCACCATCACCACTGGATCAAAACTTTCCTTGCTGGTGCAACCATTGGAGCGCACCTGAATGCGCAGAGAGCCGTCGGCCTGTTCGCGCCAGGCATGAATGGTCTCGCGTTCCCCGGCCACCGCGCGCGAAGGCTGGACCGATGGGGCGGGTGAGGATGAGCACGCCGCCAGCATCAGGGCCGTGCCAAGGATCAGAACCGGTTTCACGAACGCCTGTCTCCTGCCGTCATGGGCAAAGCTGAATGCCTATCAGCCCGATCATGACGGCAGGATGAAGGCAAATGCTAGTACCGGGCGCGCAGGCCGACCCTCACCGCGCGCGGCGCACCGGCAAAGGCGGCCGGTTGCTCATAGGTCTTGTCCAGCGCATTGGTCACGGTGGCATAGGCCGCGATAGCGTCGTGGAAGCGCCACTGGCCGCTGACATGAACCAGGTCATAGCCCGCCACCGGAGCGTTGCCGCTGACGAAGAAGCCACCATCGTTATAGGTCACGTCACGGCGCGAGCCGGTGCGCTGATAGCGCACGGCGAGCGAGAGCGCGTCCATTGGCGTCCAGCGCGCACCCGCCGACCAGGCATGACGCGGACGGCGCAGGAGCGGCGCACCCGTCACCGCATTGACCGCATCCACATTGGCGTAATCGGCATCAAGCTGCAGCGCTGCACCGAGTGCGAGCGTGCCGGCCAGTTCCCAGCCGGAGATATCGGCACGGCCGACATTCTGGTTGGAGCCGGTGAAGGTCGTAAAATCGAACACGTTCTCGATCAGGTTATCGATCTCGGTCTCGAAATAGCTCAGCGACAGCGTGGCCACATTGCCTTCACCCAGATCAAAGGCCGAGCGCGTGCCGATCTCCCAGCTTTCCGCCGTTTCCGGTTGCAAGTCAGGATTAGGCATGGTGAAGGCGGAGCTTGCAAAGCGTTCAGACAGGGTCGGGGCTTTGAAGGCCGTGCCATAGCGGGCAAAGAGCTGGGCCGCCGTCCCCGGCAGGGTGAACACACCGCCGACCGACCAGGTGGTCTCGGTGCCGAACCCGTCAAAATCGTCGATGCGGGCCGACGCGGTCACATCGAAAGCCTCGCCAAGGCCTGCCGTGCCGGTGAGATACGCCCCGTAATGACGCTCCGCGCGCGAGATCGGGTTATCGAAAGCCGTATCGTTACGGATGGAATCCTGCTCGGTCTGCAGCCCGAAGGAGAGGACAGGGTCGCGAAGTCCCTCCACCGCCGGACGCCAGTCATTCAGCCATTCGGCAAACCGGCGGCGAGCATGATAGCGGTCAGTCACCACGCCGGCATTGACGCTTTCACGGTCGTTGATCACCTCGCCGAAACGAAGATTTGAGCCGAATCCGCCATCGGCGCGCTGCCAGTCGAGCCCTGTGCGCCAGACCGTCTGGTCATTGCGCGCAAGTTCAAGGCCGGGGTCATCGGCGCGCTGGGAAAAACCGGGGCCGCCGGAAAAGGTGTCGAACTCGCTGGCGCTTTCCCGGTGGCGGAAAAGGCCGGTCAGGGTGAAGCCGTTTGTGAGGTCATACGCGCCGGTGAAGGTGAGTGTGCTCGCCTCCCCGCCATCGCGCTCATGGCCGGACAGCGCCATGCGCGCAGGCGTCACGTTGAAGCCATCGGTCTGGTAGCGCTCCGCGCTGAGGCCATAGCTGAACCGGTCAATCGTTCCTGAAGCACCTGCCAGCAGGCGGACGGTATTGAAGGAGCCGGCCGAAATATCGAGCCAGGGGGAGAACACCTCTTCGCCGCCCCGGCGCGGGATCAGGTTGATCACCCCGCCAATGGCATCAGAGCCATAAAGCGCAGAGAGCGGACCGCGCGCGATTTCCACCCGCTCGATATCGCCCAGAATGTCCTGACCGGCATCGAACTGGCCTGCGGGCGTCGAGGCGTCATTGACGCGGATGCCGTCTATGAGAACCAGCGTGTGCTTGGCGTTGGTGCCGCGTGTGAAGATGGAGCTGGTCGCGCCAAGCCCCCCGGACTGCACCACGGAAAGGCCGGGAAAACGCTCCAGCGCTTCGTTGAGGCTGGTGATGCCTTCGAGCTCGATTCTGTCCCGGTCCAGCACGTCCACGCGAAGCGGCAGGCGCTCTGCCTCCAGCGGTGCGCGCGTGCCGGTTACGACGATGGTTTCATGAATCTCGGTATTTTCCGCATGGGCAAGACCGGTGCCTGCGATACTGACCGCAAGGGCGAAAAGGCTGATCTGTCTCATATTGGTCTCCTGTCCAGGGTCAAACGGGCTCAAGCCCGCCGGTGCCGTCGTCGCGGACGGCAAACACACGGGCGAGAATGTCGGGAGAAAGCGCGGCATCCGGCGGGCCATCAGCGACGATGCGTCCACGATCCATGACCAGCACGCGATCGGCATGGCGGCGTGCGGCAGTCAGATCATGCAGCGCCGCCAGCACGGCACGACCGGCCTCAGCCTCCTCACGTAATACCGCCATCACATCGAGCTGATGACGCGGATCGAGCGCGACCAGCGGCTCGTCCAGCAGCAGAACAGGCACTTCGGCGGCCAGCACGCGGGCCAGATGGATGCGCGCACGCTCCCCGCCGGAAAGCTCTGTCATCGGTCGTTCAGCGAAGGACGCCGCGCCGCAGCGGGTGAGTGCGCGGTCCACGGCAGCGCGAACCTTGCCACCGAGGCGCTCATACGGCACGCCGCCCTGCCCGAACTGGCCGAGCGCCGCGATATCCACCCCGCGCATCGCCCAGGCGCTCGTCCGGTCCTGCGCCAGCCAGGAGATACGTTGCGCGCGTTCACGCACATGGAGCGCACCCACCGCTTCACCGCCCAGGCGCACCGCGCCGCTGGTGAGCGGGATGATGCCGGCCGCCAGCTTGATCAGCGTGGTCTTGCCTGCGCCATTGGGGCCAACAAGGCAGGTCAGCGTGCCCCGCGCAAGCTCCAGCGAAACCTGATAGACCAAAGCGCGGTCATGGCGGATCAGACTGATCGTTTCGAGTGAGAGAGGCACGCTCATTCGCCCATCCCCCGTGCTCTGGCGGCAATCCACACAAAGGCGGGCGCACCGATCAGGGCCGCAGCGACGCCCAGCTTCATCTCGATGGCAAAGGGCAGCACTCGCACCGCCGTATCGGCCAGCACGAGAATGGTGCCAGCAAGCAGGGCAGACGGAATTAAGAGATCGCCAGGATCATGGCGCACGAAGGGCCGCACCAGATGCGGCGCGACAATGCCGACAAAGCCGATAATGCCTGCCGCCGCGACGCTTGCTCCAGTGAGGAGCGCGCTACCCACGATCACGAGAAGCCGCGTGCGGGGCACGTCTGCCCCGATGCCGCTCGCCCCCTCCTCGCCCAGCGTCAGCGCGCGCAGGCCCGGTGCGGCCAGCAGTACGCATACGAGCCCCGCGATCCAGAAGGGCGCGGAAAACCCGATATCCAGCCAGGACCGGTTGGCCACCGAGCCCAGAAGCCAGTTGATGAGGTCGGAAAGGGAGAATGGGTTGGGCGCTAGGTTCATCAGGAGCGCCATCAGCGCGCCGGCAAAGCTCGACAGGCCCACACCCACCAGCACCAGCCGCGTGGTGGAGACAGCCGACGCGCCCAGCGCATAGAGCAGTGCCGTCGCCGCCAGCGCCAGCGTGATCGATAGCCCCGGCATCAGCCAGACCGAAAGCGCTGCAAGATTGAAGTAGACCGCAATTACCGCGCCGAGCGCCGATGCACCCGATACGCCCAGCACACCGGGATCAGCCAGCGGGTTGCGTAAAAGGCCCTGCAAGGCGGCTCCTGCCAGCCCCAGCGCGGCCCCAACCAGGAAGGCGGTGAGGATGCGCGGCAGGCGGATTTCCACCAGCACGGTTGTCAGCAGCGGATCCGCCCCAGCGTCGGTCAGCACCGCCAGCAGCTCAGCAACGCTCGCCGGGCCACCGCCCGCCAGAAGCGCGACAAGAATACTCAAGGCCGACAGTCCTGCGAGGCCGAGCGTGATATTCAGACGCGCGCTCATGGCTGTGTCTCCTGACGCGCAAAAGCGTTCAGACGCACCGCCTCATCGGCGGCCAGCCAGCTCGCACAGGAGATCACGCCAGTATCGAGCGCAATCGAAGGACGCTGTTCCAGCGTGCGGCGCATGACCGGATGACGACTGGCGCTCCAGGCGTTCACGCCCTCCGTGCCGCCATTCATGAAACCGGTGACGATGATGTCCGGTGCGGCGGCAGCAACGGCTTCGAGCGGTAGATCGCTCCAGCCCGCGCGGCCTGTCGCCATGTTGGTGAGTCCTGCCGCGCGGATAATTGCATCGATGAACGTACCCTCTCCGGCGGTCACACCGCCCGGCGTGACATAAAGCGCGGCCCGTGAACCGGCCGCGCTGATCCCTTCAAGCGCGGCATCCATGCGCGCCAGAACCGTCTCTCCGGTTTCGGGGGCTCCGAACATGTCTGACGCGGCGTCCACCTCGCGACGCACATCGTCAAACCCGGTTACGTAGCCGATCTGGTGGACGGCAATGCCGAGGCGTTCGAGCAGCGCCATCAGCCGCCCGTCACCGCCCCAGCTCCTGACCACAAGGTCGGGCCGTGCGGCTAGCACTGCTTCCGCATCCGGGCGCAGAACGGGAAGGCCTTCGGCTTCATCGGCCAGAGATGCGTAATCGGAACGGGCGAGCGGCGAGAGCGCGGCAATCTGCTCACGCCGTGCAAGGCCCAACACATACTGGTCCGCGCAATAGTCCAGCGACACGATACGCTGGGGCTGCGCCTTCACGGGCGCCGTCATAAGGCCTGCAAGCAACAGGCTCACGCACAGGGACGCCAGAGAGCGCATCGCCTCATCCGTTCCAAAGGCAAAGCCCCGGCTTGAAAGCCAGTCCCGCCCAACAAACCTCTGAACCGGAAAGGCCCGCCCCGCCCAGCCCCGCATGACACGGGAACAAGCGTGAAGGGACCGGCAACCGGTCCGCTCGTTTGCCGCTAAAACGGATCAGATCCGCGTGCCGATGGGCTGTTCCCGGCCCTGCACAAGCGACGCGGTGGCAGGTCTCCTGACTTGCGGGTCATCACCTTTCGTGCCGCCTTCCCGGGATTGCTCCCAGTGGCATATGGCACGAAGGCTCGCCGCCTACAGTTGCGGGCACAGTCCCGGACTTGGGGGTATCCCCTCACCGGTGTTCCCTTTTCAGCTTCCTTGAGGGAAGCACCACCAATCGGAGGGGTAGCGCCAATCCCGCGCTGGCGTCAAGCGCGCTTACATCCCCTGAAACGAGATGATCGCCGGGCCAAGGATCACAACGAACAGAACCGGCAGGAAAAACACGATCATCGGCACCGTCAGCTTGGCCGGCAGGGCAGCGGCCTTTTTCTCGGCCGAGGCCATGCGCATGTCCCGGTTTTCCTTGGCCATGACGCGCAGGGCCTGCCCCAGCGGCGTGCCATAGCGTTCGGCCTGCACAAGAGCGGTCGCCACCCCCTTCACGCCGGGATGGTTGGTCCGGTAGGCGAGGTTTTCGTAAGCCTGACGCCGATCCTGCAGATAGGCCAGTTCGGCTGTGGTCAGGGACAATTCCTCGGCCAGTTCAATCGAGGTGGATCCCACCTCGGCGGCCACCTTCTGGAAGGCCGCCTCGATTGACATGCCCGCCTCGACACAGATGAGCAGAAGGTCCAGCGCATCAGGAAAAGCGAGCATAATGGAATCGCGCCGCTTCTGCGCGGCATTGGTCAGATAGATGCCCGGCGCATAATAGCCCAGCAGGGTAAGGCCCATCACAATGCCCATGCGCTGAATGGTGCTCAGGCCGAAATCATTGAGCGCAAAGAGATAGGCCAGCGACAGCAGGAACAGGGCTATCGGCGCGATAAGACGGGCAAAGTAGAAGGCGAAGACCGGCCCCTGCCCGCGCATACCCGCCTGAACCAGCTTGGTTTTCAGGTTCGGGTCTTCCAGCAAGGTCTGCAGATTCAGCCGTTCGACCACCTTGCGATAAAGCGAACGCGTATCGGCCGCGCGCAATGAGCTGCCACGCGCTTCGGCCTCTAATGCCTCGCGCGATTTGCGGCGTAGCTCCTCACGCCGGTTGGCCACTGACTTGATACGCTTTTCCACCTTGTTGCCGCCAAGCGCCGGGCCGGACAGGGTGAGAATGGTGGCAAACACCAGCACAAAGGCGATGATGCCGAACAGGTTCGCGGGGTTGGTGATCCACACAGCAAAATCGGTCACGATTCCCCGCCCTCCCTAATGCTTGAAGTTGATCATGCCGCGCATGATGAAAATACCGATACCCATCCAGACCAGACCGCCCAGAAGCATCATCTGGCCAACCGGGTCGGTGAACATCAGGCTCATATAGGCCGGTGCCACCACCATCACGATGGTCAGAACAAGCGGCGGCAGTGCCCCGATGATCATCGCAGACGCCTTGGCCTCCGATGACAGGGCCTGGATCTTCTCCCCCATCATTTTGCGGGCGCGCAGAACGGTTGACAGATTGCCCAGCGCCTCGGCGAGATTGCCGCCGGTCTTGGCCTGGATGACCA
Source organism: Maricaulaceae bacterium (assembly GCA_050485925.1). Classification (GTDB taxonomy): domain Bacteria; phylum Pseudomonadota; class Alphaproteobacteria; order Caulobacterales; family Maricaulaceae; genus Glycocaulis. The sequence continues at coordinate 528 of JBJHCI010000084.1, read as the reverse complement.
GCACAATGGCGAAGAAATTGAGCTCGGGCACCGGCATGCGCTGCGTCATCCGCCGCATGCCTTCATCAAGATCAACACCTACGGCGATACCCTCGACGAGCTTCACAAACTCGCCCTTGATCGGCTCCGGACTCTCCCGAGCAATGATTTTCAGACACTCATTAAGCGGCAGGCCGGACTTCACGCCCCGCACCACGATATCGATCGCGTCGGCAAAATTGCTGCTGAACGCCTTCTTGCGCCGCCCCACCAGGACCGAAAGAAGCCAGCGCGGGAAACCCAGGCCCGCCACCACAGCAGCCGAGATCACCAGCAGCACGTTCAACCCGGCGATAAACGCACCCAGAGCCGCAATGACGCCCAGTACGGCAGAGCCTATCCAGAAGTGCTGGGGCGTGAAGCTCACGCCCGCCTGTTCCAGCCGCGCGCGCAAGGTCACGGACCGTTTGCGGGCCGCTCTCTGACGCTCTTCCAGGTCCTTCAACGTCTCCTGGACCTGCCGCTTTTTTTGCGCGCTCTGGTCAAGGG
>JBJHCI010000083.1:0-7642 GCA_050485925.1 Maricaulaceae bacterium | reverse complement strand
GATCCATTTCGACCCGGAAGATCACCCGGCCGACATCGCGCACGCCCTGTCGGACATCGACTCCGGCGAGGCATGGAAACTGCTGTGCGCCCTGCCCGTCGAGGTGCAGGCGGAGGTGTTCGGCTATATCGAGCCGGAACTGCAGGAAGAAACCATCGAGCACATGACGCGCCCGCAGCTCACCGCCCTCATCACCGAGATGAAGGCCGATGACCGGGCCGACGTGTTCAACCGCCTGTCGGAAGAGCAGCAGGAAATGCTCCTGCCGGCCCTTGCCCATGTGGAGCGGGAAAATATCCGCAAGCTGGCCGCCTATGAGGAAGGCACGGCCGGGGCCATCATGACCTCGGACTACGCCACGCTCAAAGCCGACATGACGGCCAGGGACGCCATCGCGCAACTGCGCCGCGAAGCGCCCGACAAGGAAACCATCTACCGCACCTATGTGCTGAAAGATGACCGCGAGCTGATCGGCACGGTGCGCCTGACCGACCTCATTCTGGCCCCGCCCTCGCGGAAAGTCGCCGACCTGATGGATGATGATCCGGTCTTCGTGACCGTGGATGATGATCAGGAAAGTGTGGCGCGCACCATCGCCAAATACGACATTCTCGCCGTGCCGGTGGTCGATGCCCAGCACCACCTTGTCGGGATCGTCACGCACGACGACGCCATCGACGCGCTGGAAGAAGAGGCCACCGAAGACTTCCTGCGGCTCGGTGCGCACGGCGAAATTAATGAGAGCGTGCGTACGGCAGGCATCTTTACGCTCTATCGTGCGCGGATCGTATGGCTGGTACTGCTGGTGTTCGGCAATCTCCTGTCCGGCTTTGGCATCGCCTATTTCGAGGACACGATTGCCGCCCATATCGCGCTCATTTTCTTCCTGCCGCTACTGATTGCCTCGGGCGGCAATGCCGGCTCGCAGGCGGCAACGCTGATGGTACGCGCACTCGCCACCGGCGATGTCAGATCACGCGACTGGGGCCGGATGCTGGGCCGGGAATTTCTCGTGGCCGGAGCGCTAGGCGTCACCATGGCGCTCGCGGTATCGGGCATCGGTATTTTCCGGGGCGGGCCGGATATCGCCATGGTGGTGGCCAGCTCGATGATCATCATCGTCCTGGTGGGCAGCCTGATCGGCATGTCCCTGCCCTTCATCCTGTCACGCTTCAACATGGACCCGGCGACGGCGAGCGCTCCTCTGGTCACCTCCATCGCCGACGCGACCGGCGTGGTGATCTATTTCTCGATCGCGAGCGTGGTGCTGTTCACCTGATCCCTACTCCACCACCCGCACATCCGGCACGCCCGTGAAGGGGCGGATGCCGAACTCAGGGTAAATCTCGCTCGGGAAATAGACCCGGCCATCGGCAACCACCATGGCGATGGTCTTGATCGCGCGCAGATCCTGCGTCGGGTCGCCCGGTACCAGGAAGAAATCGGCCAGATAGCCCGGCTCGATACGGCCCAGCTCGTCATCCACGCCGAGATATTCCGCCATGCCGTGGCTCGCCCAGCCGAGGATTTCGGCCGGTTCCATGCCGATCAGCTGATACAGCTCCAGCTCCCTGTGATAGGTGAAGGAGCCGCCGAGATCCGTACCCGGCACCATGAAAATGCCGCGCGCGCGCATTCGACTGAGCATTTCGATGATCTGGTCGAACGCACCGCGATAGGCGAGGTCTTCCTCTTCGCTATTGATGGCCGACATGGCGCTGCGTGCGCCGCGTTGGGCGTTGACCGGCAGGTGATCGACATAATCGACCGCGCCCCGGTCAATCTCGCCATTGCGCGACAGCAATAGCCGCTCATGGATGGCAAGTGTCGGATCGATGGCAATGCCGCGCTCGGCCATCGTGCTGATCGTGGCTTCCACCGCAGGGCTGTCGAGATCGAGCACGGGCAGGCGCTGCAGCGCGGTCAGGCGCAATAGCGTGCGGGTGTCCTCGTCCTCTTCCAGCACCCAGCCCAGCATGAGCTGGTTGATATGGACGATCTCGTCATAGCCCGCCGCGATCATCGTATCGGCATTGGTGAAGGCGGGGATATGGCCCGATACCCGCATGCCCCGCTCACGCGCGGCGGCGATGACGGCGGGTATCCAGTCCGGGCGCATGGAGTTGTAGATCTTGATCTGGTGGAAATCGCCCCGGTCGGCATGGTCATGGACGGCCTGCACGGCCTCTTCCTCGGTTGCGACCAGCACGCCGGAATTGGAGTTGAACGGGCTCACCCCTTCGATGAAGGCGCTGCGATAGACGCGCGGACCGGCGACACGGCCCGAGCTGATATTCCCGATCAGCCGGTCCAGCACCTCATTGTTATTGCCCATGTCGCGTACGCTGGTGACACCGGCGGCGATGTTGAGGAAGGCGGCTGTCTCGCCCAGATGCCCGTGCATCTCGAACATGCCGGGCAGAAGCGAACCGCCCGCCCCGTCAATCTCCACCTCACCGGGCGCACCGGACGCGTCCACGGTGTCGATGGCGCGAATACGGTTGCCCTCAAAAACCACCGAAACCGGTTCTCCCAGCGTTTCACTCAGCGGGTCAAAGACCCGCACATTCCTGACGCGGACCGGGGCGTCATAATCGCGCACGACGCGAGACTGGATATCTTCAAACCGACGCGCACCGAACTCGGCAGCCAGCTCGCGCAGGCGCGCGTCCTCACCCTCGAAGCCCTCGGCCAGCACCGCAAAGGACGGCGAGATGGTGCCAAAGAAGGCATCACCCTCCATCATGAAATAGGACGGGTTCAGCCCGGTGCCCGACAGCGCCCAGATGGTGACTTCGCGGGTCTCCTCGCCATTGGAGACGGTCAGATCCTGCATATGGGTCAGGCGCAGCTCCCCGCCCGGCAGGGCATCAAGCGTGTGCCCGGGCCGGGCCAGAAGCGCCCGCGCCACAATCGCGAAGGTATAGGGGCTGGAATTTTGCGGCATGTAGAAGGCGGGGCCGTTCGATACCGCCTCGTTCTCGCCTGTCGTGTCACGCCAGAAGGCGGTCCCGTTTTCGAGACGGAACACCTCGTCCACCGGATTGCCGAATGTGGTCGCCCCTTCGGCCAGCCAAGTCACAGGCAGACCGCTCTCATCAAGCATCACGATCTCGTTGAAGGTCGGTCCGCGCCCGTTATTGCGGAACTCATAGAAAATCTCGTACCCCGTGTCGGTCGGGGTGACCTCGACGGTGCCGATGGGCGTGCCGGTGGTCAGGACGGTAAAGGTGCCCGCTTCATGTGCAGGGTGCACCACTGGTGCAGCCTCGTCCGCATCGCCGGAAACTCTCTGGACTGGCACCTCGTTTGCGGGCTCGCACGCGGCGAGAGCCAACCCGGCCAGAATGCCTGCCAAAGCCTTGAACTGCATGATACCGGCCTCCCCGCCGCGTGGGGGTGTAGCTGGCCACGAGAATAACACGGGGCCAGCGAGGGGGGATATGTTTTACAGCGGCGCGCCGCTTCGCCAGTGCAGCCTGAAGGGCATGCCGCTTGCCTAGGGGATAGTCTTTCCTCTACTCCCTCGCCAGTCGCCGGCGTACGCCCTGCCAGATCACGCGCGCATAAAACACCAGAGGAATACACCCATGGCCGCCCAGGACACTTCGAAATCCCCCGCCCTCACCTTCCGCTGGGATGATGCCCTGCATCTGGCCACGCTGCTGACCGAGGAAGAGCGCATGGTGGCCGAGGCGGCGCGCGAATACTGCCGCGGCGAGTTGCTGCCCCGCGTGGTCGAAGCCGCGCGCGAGGAAAAGTTCGATCGCGCCATCATGACCGAGATGGGCGAGCTGGGCCTTCTGGGCTCCACCCTGCCGGAGGCCTATGGCGGTTCGGACCTCAGCCATGTCGCCTATGGCCTGATCGCGCGTGAAGTGGAAGCCGTTGACTCCGGCTATCGCTCCGCGATGAGCGTACAGTCCTCGCTGGTCATGTATCCGATCTTTGCCTTCGGGTCGGAGGAGCAGAAAAAGAAATACCTGCCCAAGCTTGCCAGCGGTGAATTTGTCGGGTGCTTTGGCCTGACCGAGGCTGATGGCGGGTCTGATCCGGGCGCGATGCGCACCACGGCCAAAAAGGTCGATGGCGGATACGTCTTGAATGGCTCGAAAATGTGGATCACCAACTCGCCGATTGCCGACCTGGCGGTGGTGTGGGCCAAGCTGGATGGCGAGATTCGCGGCTTCATCGTGGAGCGCGGCACCAAGGGCTTCGACACGCCCAAGATCGAGGGCAAGCTCTCGCTTCGTGCCTCCATCACCGGCTCGATCTCGCTCAATGATGTGAAAGTGCCCGAAAGCGCGATCCTGCCGAATGTGAAGGGGCTGCGCGGTCCGTTCTCCTGTCTCAACAAGGCGCGCTACGGCATTGCCTGGGGCGCGATGGGGGCTGCCGAGTTCTGTTTCCACGCCGCACGCGAATACGCGCTCGAACGTGTCGTGTTCGGCAAGCCGATCGCCGCCACCCAGCTGGTCCAGAAAAAACTCGCGGACATGCAGACCGAGATCACGCTCGGCCTCATCGCCGCGCTGCAGCTGGGCCGTCTGCTCGATCAGGGCGCGTGGGTGCCGGAAGCCATCTCCATGCTCAAGCGCAATAATTGCGGCAAGGCGCTCGCCATCGCCAGAGAGGCGCGCGACATCCATGGCGGTAACGGCATTGCCGAGGAATATCACGTGCTGCGCCACGCCGTGAATCTGGAAACCGTCAACACCTATGAAGGCACGCACGACGTTCATGCGCTGATCCTTGGCCGCGCCATCACCGGCCATCAGGCGTTTGCTTAGACACCCCTGAAATCCCGGAAGCTGCGCAAGCAGTTATCCGGGAGCTCGGGCAAGCGAGATGAAAAACATGACGTTGAGTAAGTTTCTGCCGTCACAAACCAACTAGTTACGTTTGCTTGCCGATAGCTTTTTTGAACTATCTATCACTATGATATCCGATGCCCTCAAGCCCGCAGAACGCCGCGCCGATTGTATTTGAGTAATTTCTTGAAGCTTATTGCCTAAATTGCCATAATCTATAACCACATATATACCAAAATCTGACTTAGCAGCGGTTTTATAAAATTCTAATTGCTTCTCATACCCATGCTTCACTTGCCCACTAGATCTTTTCATCTCAACAAGAACTCTTGATCGGTAGCCTGTTGAAAATTTGAAGTCCACTGGACCACCACCCATGTTGGCCTCTGGTGAAATATCAACATCGTGTGCTTTGCAATAAGCATCAGAGATCGCATAATATAGAAGCTGCGCCGCCCGCTCCTTTTTTGGTTTACCGTTAACCCAGAGTTCTTCCCATAAATTTCCGTTCTCAACATGATGCCTGAATAAATCTATAGAATCCATAACACATCTATAAATTTCACTAGGGCCAACGCTTACATCATACTTATTTTCTGTTTTTATGCCTTCATATCCAGCGCTTATTATTGATTTCATCTTAAAATAAGCAAGCGCATCCATATTTGGGTCGTAATTATCAGCCGCTTCCTTGATTGCGCTAAGGAAGCTCATAAACCGCTCAGGAGAACGCAGAGCGTAGTTTCGGACAGCGTATTTTCTATCTGAAACAGTCGGCTTTGCGATACTTGATAACATTATATTGACAGAGTCACGTATTTGTCGATTAGCGTTGATAGCATCATAAACGTCGCTCCAGTCATTAGCCATTGGCAACTCTCTAACTATGTCCTTAGGAACGAGAACAAAGTATTTATTTTTTCCATTTTTAGCTGTATACTTTGGAAGAGCGAAATCAAAACAAATATTGTTATTATATACGGAAATTTTTGCGTGTTTACAGAATTTATACGTAATCTCAGCAAGTTGTTTCATAATAACCTGAGTGGTGAAGTCGCTTATCGTATCGGGACCAACACCCTCTTCGAAAAAGCCCATTAGAGATATCATTTCGGGATCATCGGCCCCGAGCGTAATAATCTCCTTGGCTGTACGCATTATCGCTAGGCGCACCTCGTCAGACCTCGAGCTACCAGACCGACTTGCGCCTCCGTAACCAAGTCCATTCTCGGGCGGTTCGCTAAGAGGAAGCAGACGCTCCGCATTACGCCACGGCGCATCACCTTCAGCTCTTGAAATAGCAAGAAGCCTTAAAAAATTGCTGAAATGCTGCTTAAAATGTGCCGCTGCAGCGGAAGAAATTACTTTGTTAGAAGACTTCTCTAAAAGAAGAGGATCTATAAATAATTGAGTGTCAACATCCAAAAATGGGTCTATTAATCCAAATCTATCTAGCAATGCGACATCTATATTAAAGTGTTTTGAAAACAAAACAGGGTTCTTAAATTTTGACATCTACACTTCCTTTACATTATGTGTAACAATACCCCGCCCCAAGACAGATCACTTAACGCGCCATAACGGTGCTGCAATGCAATTTTTATTATATGCATTTTTTTGGATTTGAAAAATTTGCTGCGGCTGCAAGTCGCCTACGCTGAAGAATTGAGGAAAATGAGAGGGAAGCCCCAACGGTCAGTAGCTGGGTGGCGTGATCTGGCCGCCAGCGGGCGCGTCCGACTACTCCTCCAGCCCGGCCGCCCAGGCGATGCCGCCACGAATGTGTTCGAGGACCAGGGCCTCGGCAAAGCTTTCGCGAGTGTGGCCCAGCGCGGTGTAGAACACGCGCCCGCCTTCAAAGGCGTGCGACCAGGCCATCGGCACCGCGCCGCCCTCTTCGCCGATGGAGGCGGCGTCGAGCGTCATCAGCAGACGCACCCTGCTCTCGTCAAAATCAGTGAACCAGTACCACTCGTCGGTGCGGGTGAAATGCTCCGGCAGGGCACGGGTCGAGGGGTGATCGCTGTCAACCACGGTCAGATCGCCGTCAGGCGTGCCGGGCGGATGCATCTCGAACGCAGCGCCGATCATCTGCCGGTACCAGGGCCAGTGGTAATGTGCATCGGCTGCGGCGTGGATCGCCGCGACCCCGCCCCCGCCGCGCACAAAACCCTGTAGGGCTGTACGGCCTTCGTCTGTTAGCCATTCGCTGTCCGGCGTGCTGCCCGTGGTAGAGCTGAGCAGCACCAGCACGTCAGTGCGCTGCAGCGCGCCGTCGTCAAATATGGCTGGGTCTTCGCTCGCCTCGAACTGCCACCCATTCTCCGCCGCCATAACGCGCAGCGCTTCAATCCCCGGCTCGATGGAGTCATGACGCCATCCGGTTGTGTGGGAAAAGACGAGCACGCGCGTGGCCTCGTCCGGCACGCCGGCCACATCGTCGGCGCACGCCGATGTTACCGCTATCATAATCAGTCCCAAAAGGACTGCGAGAACTGTGCTTCGCATGGCGTTCCTCCCTGTCCGCATTCAGCAAAGCAGGTCGGGCGCGAGGGGGCAAGGCCAGGGAGTTTCTACCCGCGCGGCCACATATTGAGCTGGGTCTGGGTCGTCAGCGAAACGAGCTTGCCGTCCTCGCGTTCGATACGCGTCTGCCAGACCTGGCTGGTCTTTCCTTTATGAACCGGCGTCGCGGTGGCGATGACCCTGGTCCCCACGGGTGGGCTGGAGATCATATTGGTCTTGCTCTCTGTCGTCGTGGTGCCGACAGCCCCTTCGGGAAGCGACAGGAAGGCCCCGGTCGCGCCAGCAATATCGGCGAGGCTCATCAT
>JBJHCI010000082.1:0-7654 GCA_050485925.1 Maricaulaceae bacterium | reverse complement strand
GCGCATTTCGCCGGTCTTGGGATGAATGGAGCAGCGAATATCCAGCTCGCTGCCATAGCGCGAGCGGGCCGCTTTCTGGATGGCTTCCTCGATAGCGGCGAGCACGAGCGGCTCATCAATCATCTTCTCCTGCGCAACCGCGCGGGCAATCTGCAGAAGTTCCAGCCTGTTGGCGCTGACCCCGATGGCCATGAGCGTAAATCCTGTTGTCTGTTGGTCTTGAAAATTTAGGGTTTGGTGGTGTCAGTCTCGTCTGCCGTATCCGCGCCTTCTGTCCAGACCGGGGCCTCTCCGCCGCGCCCTTTCAGGGACTCGGTGATCAGCGCGTCGGTGAGGATGAGCCGCGCATCGGCTATCCATTCAAACGGCAGAAGGGCGGTCTCTTCCTCGCCCTCAAGGTCGATCAGCACGTTTTCGCCTTCAATACCGGCCAGAATGCCGCGAAAGCGTTTGCGCCCCTCCACCAGCCGGTCCAGCTCGATCTTGGCCTCAAAGCCTTCCCAGCGCTCAAAATGCGAAAGCGCGGTGAGAGGCCGGTCAATGCCCGGCGAGGAAACCTCCAGCGTGTATTCGCCGGAGATGGGGTCCGCCGCTTCCAGCACTTCAGACAGGGCACGCGACAGGCGCGCGCAATCTTCCACATCCATCGTGCCGTCGGCCTTTTCCGCCATGATCTGTACGATCTGGCGCTTGCCGCCCTGCACGCGGATACGCACGATCTCATAGCCCAGCGGACCGGCCAGCGGCTCGGCAAGGGCAAGGATCATGTCGTCCTGTGAGGTGCGAGTCTTCAAGCGGGGCTCCGAAAAGGCAATGAAAAAGGCGGCCCCCGAGAGAGCCGCCCGATAGCGCCATCCAGCGCATCGAACCTGTTGGAGGGGTATATACGCGCTAAGCGGCGGCGATGCAATGGGGTGCACCCTTGACCCCTTACCCCGGCGTATGGCGCTTATGGGGCCATGGCCTTACGTGTCTTTGCCGCGCTTCCCGTGCCTGAGGAAATCGCCGAGCGGGTGAGCCCGCTGCTGAAAGGCGTGCCCGGCGCAAAATGGCGTCCGGAGGACAACTTCCATATCACCCTCGCCTTCTATGGCGAGTGGCCGGAAGACATGATTGCCGAACTCGATCACGAGCTCTCGCTTATCCGCATCGTGCCCTTCGAGCTGCGCCTGAAAGGCACCGGCCATTTCGGCAAGGCGAGCCCGCATGCTTTGTGGCTCGGCGTGGATGGTGGAGAGCCGCTGGAGCGCCTGGCCCGCCAGTGTCACCGCGCCGGAATAAAGGCCGGCATGGATATGGAGAAGCGCAATTACACCCCTCACCTGACGGTGGCTTATCTGAACATGGCGGAGATCGTGCGGGTGCAGAAGTTTCAGGAGCGGCTGAATTTGTGGAAGTCTGACGCCTTCCTGGCTGATCGGTTCTATCTCTATTCCAGCCATGCGCGCGGGCGCGGGCCCAATGCCTACGAGATCGAGGCGGAGTATCCGCTTGTTGGGTAAGGCTTCCTGCCTTCCCGCCTAGACGGGGGGTCCAGAGCCCTTCAGACTCGCCTTAGCAGACCGTCCACGCCCTTCTCGATCAGGTCCAGCGCCTGCTCGAAGGCTTTTTCATCGCCATAATAGGGGTCGGGTACATCCTTGCCGGCCATGCCTACCGACCAGTCCATCAGCAGCGAGACCGGGCGTTCAGGCAGGCGGCGTACATCGCGTGCGGTGATGAGCCATCTCTTGTGCCCGCCATCCAGCCCGACGATGTGGTCAAACCGGGAGAAATCCTCGTCAGTGACGGCGCGGGCGCGCTGGTCTGAAATGTCGTAGCCGCGCCGTGCGGCAGCAGCCGCCGCGCGGGCATCGGGTGCTTCCCCGGCATGCCAGTCACCGGTGCCGGCAGAGTCAAACATCATTGCCTTACCGAACTTTGCCGTCATGGTCTCGGCGACGCCTTGCGCCATGGGCGAGCGGCATATATTGCCCGTGCAGACGAACAGCACTGAAACGACACGCTGATTCATCACCATTCCCTCAAGGCATCAGGCACCGGGTGAAGGATATCCCGCCAAACTCATCCTCGTCATAGCCCTGTGAAAATGCGGTTAAGCGCGTGCTAACCGCCCGCTTTCGCCCGTCCGGCGATCAGCTCGTCCACGACGCCCGGATCAGCCAGCGTGGAGGTGTCACCCAGCGAGGACAGTTCGTTCTCGGCAATCTTGCGCAATATGCGCCGCATGATCTTGCCTGAGCGGGTCTTGGGCAGGCTTGCCGTGAACTGGATAACGTCAGGGCTCGCCACTGGGCCTATTTCCTTACGGACCTGATCTTTCAGTGCCTTTTCAAGCGTGTCGCTGACCTCAATGCCCGCTTTCAGCGTCACATAGCACCACACGCCCTGCCCCTTGATATCGTGCGGATAACCAACCACGGCGGCTTCAGCGACGTCGGGGTGGAGCACCAGCGCGCTTTCGATCTCCGCCGTGCCAAGCCTATGGCCGGAGACGTTGAGCACATCATCCACCCGGCCGGTGATCCACCAATACCCGTCCGCGTCGCGCCGCGCGCCATCGCCGGTGAAGTAATAACCGGGATAGGTGGAGAAATACGTATCGAAGAAGCGCTGGTCATCGCCATAGACGGTGCGCATCTGGCCAGGCCAGGACCCCGTCAGGACCAGATTGCCCTCCGCGGCGCCGCTATCGGGCAGGCGCTTGCCGTCATTATCCACCAGTGCCGGTTTCACGCCGAACATGGGAAAGCTCGCCGAGCCGGGTTTGAGCCCGTGTGCGCCGGGCAGAGGTGTGATCAGATGGCCACCGGTCTCGGTTTGCCACCAGGTGTCAACGACGGGGCAGCGCTTCTCGCCGACCACGTCATGATACCAGCGCCAGGCTTCCGGATTGATCGGCTCGCCTACCGTGCCGAGCAGACGCAGCGAGGAGCGGTCATGGGCGGTTACCGGCTCATCGCCCAGCCGCATCAGCGCGCGGATCGCGGTCGGGGCGGTGTAGAAGACGGTAACCTGATGCTTTTCCACCACCTGCCAGAATCGCGACGCATCCGGCCAGGTCGGTACGCCTTCGAACATCAGGCTGGTGGCGCCGTTCGAAAGCGGCCCGTAGACAATGTAGGAATGGCCCGTCACCCAGCCGATATCGGCTGTGCACCAGAAGATATCCTCTTCCTTCGCATCGAAGGTTAGGGCGTGGGTCATGTTGGCCCAGAGGAGATACCCGCCGGTCGTGTGCAGCACACCCTTGGGCTTTCCGGTAGAACCGGACGTGTAGAGGATGAAGAGCGGGTCTTCCGCGCTCATCGGCTCTGGCGGGCAGTTGGCGTCCACCTGCAGGGAGAGGTCGTGATACCAGTGATCGCGCCCCTCCTCCCAGTGCACATCGGCCCCGGTATGGCGCACGCACAGCACGGCCTTCACGCCCGGCGCGGTCTCCAGCGCGGCATCGACATTGTCCTTCAGGGGGATGGCCTTGCCGCCACGCACGCCCTGATCGGCGGTGATGACGAAGCGGCTCTCGCAGTCATTGATGCGCCCGGACAGGGCTTCGGGCGAGAAACCGCCAAACACCACAGAATGCACTGCGCCGATCCGTGTGCACGCGAGCATCGCAAAGGCGGCCTGCGGGATCATCGGCATGTAGAGCGTGACCCGGTCACCCTTTTTCACGCCGAGCTTTTTCAGCACATTGGCAAAACGGCATACATGGTCATGCAATTGTCGGTAGGTGATGGCATGGTGGTGGGCGGGATGGTCCCCCTCCCAGATCAGGGCAGGCTTGTTGGCACGCAGATCCAGATGTCTGTCAATGCAGTTGACCGAGACATTGAGCACCCCGTCCTCGAACCAGCGAATGCGGAAATCGTCCCTGTCGAAGGATACATCCGAGATCTTTTCCGGACGCTTGATCCAGTCCAGCCGCCCCAGTTCCTCGCGCCAGAACGCCTCCGGCTCCTCGATGGAGCGGGCGTATTGCGTCTTGTAGCGTTCCGCGTTCATGGACGCTCCGGCAAAGCCGGCGGGAACCGGAATGATCTCCTCGGACATGACTGACGTGCTCCTTGCCGGGCTTCTTCTGACGCGACGGGAGCTTGAACGAAGGGTGCGGGCAGGTGCAAGCGGGTAGGCCATCTGCGCCTCTCCTCTTGCATGTCAGCGCATGATCGGTTGATCTCCGTTGCAACTTCTTTCCCCCTCCATCCGGGAGACATGCCGACATGCAGCTCAATCAGGCCAGCTGGCCCGAAGTCGAAGCCTATCTGAAGAAATCCAAGGGTATCGTCATCCCGATCGGCTCCACTGAGCAGCACGGGCCCAACGGGCTTCTCGGCACCGATGCGATCTGCCCGGAAGTGATCGCCAAGGCGGCGGGCGACGAGGCGGGCTTTCTGGTGGGCCCGACCTTCAATGTCGGCTCGGCCCAGCATCACTTAGGCTTTACCGGAACGATCACGCTGCGTCCGACGACCATGATCGCCGCGCTCAATGACTGGATCGACAGCCTGCACCGGCATGGCTTCAAGCGCATTTTCTTCATCAACGGCCATGGCGGGAACATCACCACCATCGATGCGGCTTTCGTGGAGAGCTATGCGGCTTGGTCGCTCGACGGCGAGGCCTGTCCCTATAAGCTCAAACAAACCTCCTGGTGGATGTTTGATGAGGTGGCACAGGTCTGCAAGGAGCTCTTCCCGGAGGGCGATGGCAGCCATGCCACGGCCTCTGAGGTCGCCGTCACCTATTATGCTTACCCCGATGCGGTGAAAAAGGTGGATATGAGCCCGAAACTGGCACCCGAAGGCCGGTTCACGGACGCGGCCGACTATCGCAAGAACTTTCCAGATGGCCGGATCGGCTCCGATCCTTCGCAGGCCACACCCGAAAAGGGCAAGCGGATTGTCGAGGCGGCCAAGAAGGCCCTGATCCACGAGGTGGAAGCCTTCTTCGCGAGCTGATGCAGCGCACCATCACCAAGCTGTGATTCCCGGCCCCGCGGCTTTTGCCGTCATGGTGTACCGGGAGGACAGCTCATGACAAAACTCATTACCCCTGACCGCCTCATGCCGGCAGCACGCTATGCCTTTGCTGTCGCGCTGGCAGGGCTTGGCCTGACCGGCATCGCATTCGGTGATTTCGCCCTGCAATGGCAACCGGTGCCGGAAGGCTTGCCCGGGCGCACCCTGCTCGCCATCCTCAGCGGGGGCGCGCTGGTGATCCTGGCTGGTGGGCTCCTCCTTCGCGCCACCGCGCCTTTCGCCACCATCGTGCTGGCGGGGGTGATGGCAGTCTGGACGCTTCTCCTGCACCTGCCGCGCGTGGTGATGAATGTGCCGTGGGCGTGGCTGGGCTTCTTCGAGTTTGTGGCCATTACCGGCGCCACCCTGATTCTCGCCTCGGTGCTCTGGGAAGGGCGCGAAGGCGTGCTGATGCGTTTTACCGGACCGGGAGTGGCGCGTGCGGGTTTCATACTCTTTGCGGTCTCCACGCCTTTTTTCGGCCTCTCTCACGTGATCTCGGTAGAAGGCGCAGCGCGCTTCGTGCCCGGGTGGCTGCCCTTTGCGGAGTTCTGGGTGGTTGCGACCGGTCTGGGGCACGCAGCGGTGGGGCTGGCCCTGCTCGCCGGCATCCTCACCCGGCTCGCAACGGCGCTCTACAGCGTGATGATCGCGAGCTTTATCCTGACAGTGCATGTGCCGGACCTGATCAGCGACCCGGCGCGCCACCAGTTCTGGGTGATGGTGTTCGTGGCCCTGCTGATTTTCGCCGCCGTGCTGACGCTTGCCGCCCATATCTGGACGCGCCGGCCGGGACTATTGGGGCGCGTGCCTGCGGCAGCGCCACAGTGACATTGTAACGGCGCGCGCCTATATCGGCGCCATGAACGCGCCCGTGACACAGACCGAAGCGATCAAGCCGCAGGCCGGACCAGGGCGCATGGACCCGGCCAAGTCCCAGCGTATCAACACGCTGGCGACCGTGCTTTCGGTCAGCGTGGCGAGCATTCTCGTTGTGGCCAAGCTCTGGGGCTGGTGGGCGTCCGGCTCCATCGCGCTGCTGGCGAGCTTCTTTGACTCGCTACTGGACCTTGCCGCCTCAATCACCGCCTTCCTCGCCGTGCGCTATGCCGCCCGCCCTGCCGATAACGAGCACCGCTTCGGCCACGGCAAGGCAGAGGCCTTCTCCAGCCTGCTTCAGGCCGTTCTCGTGGCGGCTTCGGCCGCTTTCCTTTTCGTGGAAGGCACGCGCCGCCTCATAGACCCCCAGCCCGTCGAAGCGGGCGGCTGGGCGCTGGGCGTCATGGCATTGTCGCTGGTCCTGACGCTCGGCCTCATCCGTATGCAGACGCTGGTGATCCGGCGCACCGGTTCCATCGCGGTTACCGGCGACCGGGCGCACTACACCGCTGACCTGCTCTCCAATCTCGCGGTGATGGGCGGGATCGCGTTGGCAGTCTTTGCCGGATTTGACTGGGCCGATCCCGTGCTCGCGCTCTTTGTCGGCTTCTTGTTGGCAAAATCGGCCTATGAGCTGGGTCGGGATTCGGTAAACCAGCTACTCGACCGGGAATTGCCCGACGCCACGCGTGCCCATATCGAGGCGCTTTTGACCGATGATCCGCGTGTGCTGGGGATTCACGAGCTGCGCACGCGCGCGGCCGGGCCGCTCATCCATATCCAGGTGCATATGGATCTGGAACCCTACCAGTCGCTCAAAGATGCGCACGAGGTGGTGGTGGATGCGGAGAACCGTGTGTTGAAACACTATCCGGCGGCCGATCTCCTCATCCATTCAGACCCTTATGGCTATGGTGAGGCGCACGGGCGCGGCTTTTTCGACGCCGATCCCGAACCGCATGATGGCGGTACGCGGAAGACTGATGCCGATACGCCGGACGATGGCAAAAGCGCTTAAAGCGTCCTGCAAAGCGCATTAGAGCCTAGGGTCATGATGATCCTCCACCACTGGCCCCTCGATCCCTGGTCGCGCCAGGCCCGCCTCGCGCTGGCCGAAAAGGGCTGCAAGGTGGAGCTGCGCTTCCAGCGCTTCTGGGAGCCGGACGAGGAATTCTACGACCTCAACCCGGCGGGTCTCACCCCCGTTCTGGAAGACCGCTCCGGTGACGAGACCATCGTGCTGGTGCAGGCAGAAGCCATCCTGGCGCATCTGGAAGAAACCCGGCCCGAACCCATGCTACTGCCCGCGAGCCCGGCAGGCCGCGCCGAAGTGCGCCGCCTTGTCACCTGGTTCGACCGCAAGTTCGATGCGGAGGTGAACGCCTATCTGCTGCATGAGAAGCTGGAAAAGCGCATGCAGGGGCTAGGTGCACCCGATGCCGACATGATCCGAGTGGGCCGGGATTATCTGCGCCGTCATCTCGACTATATCTCTACCCTGCTGGAATCGCGCGACGGGTTGGCCGGTCCGCGCTATTCGCTGGCCGATCTTGCGGCAGCGGCTCACCTCTCCTGCATTGATTATCTGGGCGATGTGCCGTGGGACAGCTTCCCCTCGGCCAAGGCCTGGTATGAGCGCATCAAATGCCGCCCGGCCTTCCGTTCTCTGTTGGATGACCGCCTGCCCGGCATGCCGCCCGCGCGCTGGTACGCTGATCTGGACTTTTGATGCGGCCCCCCTTCCTGAGATCGTT